>PHBE01000005.1 GCA_002841885.1 Deltaproteobacteria bacterium HGW-Deltaproteobacteria-18 | reverse complement strand
TTCTACGGTTGAATAGTCGTTAGCACTATGTCTGGACATACCCCTTGCACTACCTCTTAAGGTTGGCAGGGTGTCCGGTCCAATTGGGGGCTACTCCAGGCTCAACCTCTCGTCCACCATAGGTCCCCTCCCAACTCAAGCGGCGTTGGTCCACTTCCTCTTGACCCTTTCTTCACTGGCCAGGGCTGCGCCGGGAAGATCCAGTTCAACCAGCCAACCGGATGGTAACTCAACCCTGACAGACAGACCTTCAGGGCCTACAGCCTCAACCGTCAGGGGCAAGCCCAGGCAGTGCGGTTCTTGGGTGATGGCGTATTCCTCGACAACTTCCAGGGCCTTGGCTGTAAGCAGGAGGGAGTCCAGGCGGGTGGGGTCTATCTCTTGACCCTTCAGTACGCCCAGAGGTGCAAGGAGCTTGGCTACAGTGTCAGCAGGGAGGCCCAGCATGGTGGATAGGCGAGTGACTGCGTAGATGGATGATAGGGACTCTGTGAGGTGATGGCATATGGCTTCGGCGGCAGGGACAGTTCTTTTGATGGTCTTGTCTTCAATCTGGTACATGAATTTAGAGGCTCCTTGTTGTGCGTGTAGCGCGATGTTATGAAGATGAACATGAGACACAAAGAGAAAGGGTTACTCTATGTCTATGTTCCTTCATCTCGTCAACAAGAAGTCCTGACACGATACTGGCAGATCATCCGGTGGATCAAATTACTACTGCGTCTACCATTCAGCAGGTCCGGCGTTCGTTCCACCCCTGGCCAGTGTTTGGCCTGGCTGGCTCTAGGTTTCCTCGGGGTTTCTCTGACTGCAAACGCTCCTCATCTTTTTCCTTATTCCGATGGTGACTTCCAGTGAAACAACATTCGACCCAGTGCCTTACCAGAGAGGATGCGGCCTTGAGGTGGCCAGGATTCACCGATCAATACAACGTCTGGCTCACCTGTTGGCTGTCCAACATATCCACGGGAGTCCTTCTGCCCCTTACCACTGACGATGATGGACAAAGAGGCCGTGTCCTCAAGGCCATTGAAGCTGACGTTGATGTCCCCATGCTCTTCCTTTTCACCTGCCGTGATTGGTGTGAAGAGGATCTTCTCCACGGACCTCTGGAGAAGCTGGAAGATCCGCCTACGGGCCGTCAGGCGTTCCTCTCTGGCCGCCAGTAGCTCCTTGGGTATGGCTTCATTGTGTTGGTGTTCCTGCTCTAGGACGTGGGCTGTCCTCTCAATCTCGATAAATTGTTTGAGAGCGTCCCACGCTTCCCCGTAAGCCTTCCCTGCCCCGGTAAGCCTCTCCTGCTCCTCCGAGATCTTGAACCGAAGGTCCGCCACGTCCTTGGATAGTTCGCCCTTCTGTTGCTCCAAGGTGTCCAGGCGGTCCAGCATGGTGACGCTGTCGGGGCGTTCAAGGAGGATGTCAGCCAGCTTTTCGAGCTTTGCCCCTACGTCCGTCAAGGCCTGTTCCTTGGTGGCCAGGAGGCCTTCAAGCCTGCTCAGTTCCTCCTTGCCCTTGGCGTAGAGGGAAGGGAACAACTCACGAAAATCAAGTTCCAGTAGGTTCAGCAGGATATGTGCTTGAGCCTCCGGATACTTCCAGCGGGGAGAGGTACAACCCAGCCTCCTCTTGGCGTGGGAGCATATGAGGTAACTTCCTCCCTTTGGTCGTGGTCCTTTATCCTCAAAGTGCATGGGGCCACCACAGACGCCGCACCGGGCAAGGCCACTGAACAGGTTTGAATACTTGGTCGCAACCTTCCCGGCGGGAATCTTCCGGCCCCTTCTGATGTGTTGAACCTTGGCGAAGATGCCGGGGTCAACGATGGCGGGGAAGTAGTTGTCCAGGGGTTCCCCTATGGGCTGTCGTCTTCTCCTTCCATCCTCTGGTGATTCAACCATCTTGTGGGGCTGATGCCGACCAATCACGGCTTCACTGTCCAGGACCTTGGCCACATATGAATCATGCCACCCGACACCTTTACCCCGGTCAGACCTGAAGGAAGGGACTCCCTCGGAGTTTAGGACATTGGCTATGGCTCTCCTCCCCATGCCGTCGATGGTCATGGAAAATATTCTACGGATGATCTCGGCTCGTTCCTCGTTGATTTCGAAGGCTCCCGCTTGTTTGTTCACGGTCAACCACTCCGGACACCGGGAAGTAATAGGCCTGATCTTACCTCCGGTGTTCTCAGCCTCCAGGGTGGCCGTTCTTCGCTTCTGGTCCCAGGCAGCGGCCAGCCTTTTGGACTTGGTGAGGGACTCCTCATGCGCCCTTTGCATGGATACAAGGGAGAGCATGAGGTCTGAGAAGACAAGATCCCCAGCTCCTGCGGAATAGGTTTTTCCATCGTGAAGGGTGATTATGTTGACACCCCTATCAAGAATGTCTGAGAAGCGTTTAAAGGCCTTGTAAGGGGTCTGCCTGGACAGGCGGTCCAAGCTCTCAACCAGCAGGTATGAACCCGGCTTCACTCTGTTTTGGTCTACGGCATCAAGGAATGAACCCAAGGCTCCGTCCTCTACGTTGCGTCCACGGAAGGCAGATACTCCAAGATCATGGAAAGAAAGTGACTCATCAAGTTCAAGCCCGTTCTCATCAGCATATCGGCGGCTGGCCTCTGCCTGTCTCCGGAAGCTGTCACCCTTCATCTGGTCCGGAGTTGAAAAGCGGACGTAGCTGTAAGCCTTGGCCCTGGGTGTTCCCGTGGTTTGGTTCATCATCTTGTGGTCTTTCTCCTTCAAGAAAACAGTCAGTGAGTAGGCTGTCATCTTGTCAGAAAAAGCTGGGGTATTCAAGACACAACATGCTTTTCATCGGCCCTCCCGGCAGTGGCAAGACCATGCTCTCAAGCCGCATCCCGACCGTCCTGCCGCCGCTCGGTTTTGACGAGGCCCTGGAAGTCACCAAGGTTTATTCCGTGGCCGGCAAGCTGCCCCCGGACCAGCCGCTGGTGGTGACCCGTCCCTTCAGATCTCCGCATCACACCATTTCCGACGCGGGCCTTATCGGCGGTGGACAATATCCGCGTCCCGGAGAGCTGTCCCTGGCCCATCGGGGCGTGCTTTTTCTGGACGAACTCCCGGAATTCAAGAAGCATGTCCTTGAAGTCCTGCGCCAGCCCCTGGAAGAGGGCCGCGTGACCATTTCACGCGCTGCGGTATCTCTTGAATATCCCGGCGACGTCATGCTCGTTGCGGCCATGAACCCGTGCCCCTGCGGTTATCTGGGCGATGAGAAACATCACTGTTCGTGTACGCCCATACAGATCCAGCGCTACCGCTCCCGCCTGTCGGGTCCGCTTTTGGACCGCATCGACCTGCATGTCGAGGTTCCGGCCGTGCCGTATCGCGACCTGAAGCAGGAGCAGGGCAGCATCAGCTCCGCCGTCATGCAGGAGCGCATCAACGTCGCCCGCCAGGTGCAGCGGGAGCGTTACGCGGGCCTGCACTTTTCCTCGAATTCGGAGCTTACGGGCAAATGGCTGGAGCGCTTCTGTCCCTTGACCGAGAGCGAGCACAATTTTCTGGAAGGCGCGGTGCAGCGTCTTGGCATGTCGGCGCGGGCCTTTGTACGGGTGCTGCGCATTTCCCGCACCATCGCCGATCTGGCCGGAGATCAGGATCTCTCGACCGCACATCTGGCCGAAGCCATCAATTACCGGGGCCTTGATCGCCAGAGCCGGGAGTGAGCCCCGAGGGGTTTTCCCGGCCCGCTGTTATTTATCGACCAAATTGCCTTCGCGGAATGACTTGTACGTCAAGACCGGTATGTGCTCGCCGTTAAGTTTAACGATGTATTTCCTGTAAACTTCGCCTTCCTTGACAATAATGCGGCACTGCCTTTTACCGCCTGGAAAAGCGAGGCACATCCTTCCGTCATTGCGGACTTCCCATGTGCCGGTTCTTTTTTCGCCGTTCTGCAACTGTCGCAGTTCCCCGTTCGGATTGTAATAGCTCAGACTGATGCGGCCGGACTTGTCGAGCACTGACTCCACGGTTTTTCCCGCAAACAGTTTGGTGACATCGGTCGCATTCAATGTGCCTGGTGGCAGATGGGCGGCTTTTTCTCCGCGCATGCCTTTGCCAGCGCATCCTCCGATCAGGGCTACGAAAAGCAGTGAAGTCATGAGAGCTTTGAGGATTTTCATATGATCTCCATGGTTAAAGCGTTCTGGCACATTTCAAGAAAGCTTTCCGAACAGATACTGAAATACGTCTTCTGCGAACGGAGGATGAGAGAGGTAGCTTTCAAAGGCGTGATTGGCATTCGGCACCGACTCTAAGTGGAACTCCGCCGGGATGTGAAAGGATCTGGCCAGCGCACGCATTGCTCCGACCCATCGTTCGCCGCGTTCTACGCGGTTGAGCCCTTGGCATGCGTCGATGCGGCGCGATTTGTTCAGGTCATCGTCACGGACATCGTCCTCTCCACCAACCAGGACGAGGGTCGCGAGTTTTAGGAATTTCGCGGGTGAAAATGTGAGCCCTCGCCATTTGGGGCTGGAGCGAAGCCCCAGGGGATATCTCTTTTCGGGGTCCGGGAATGTGTACCAGCCTGGTGCAGCCAGTACCATCCTGGCAACGCGTTCAGGATGGAGCATGGCGTAGCGGTGTGTGAACTGTCCCCCGCCCGAGAAGCCGAAGATATGCAGAGGGATGGGGTTGATTTCAAGCCAGGACGCAGCGTTTTCGAGCATGAGATCCAGGGCTTCGTCGGCCCGTGCCTCCGAGGCTGAAACTCCAAGGCGCTGGTACGACGGCTGCGTCTCTTCGGAAAACAGAGGCGCGAGCATGATCGCCCCGTATTGTTCAGCTTGGGCGACGAAACCCGCAAGATGCTGTTCGGCGTTGCGCGAGATGCCGTGAATGGTGACAAAGACACGGCCGTGACGCTGTCCCTGCCTGGGAACGTACGCAAAATACTTTGCGGGGAAAGGGTCATGAATCGTCCGCTTCAGGATGATGCCGGGTGTGATCTGTTGCTGCATGTCTGTCCTTCGATGAATTCAGTTTGCAATGTTGCGAGTCTCGTCAGACCCGGTCAGCTCTGCCCTTTCGGTGCGTTCGGTCGTCCGGACCAGCCGCCCTTTTTCCAGGTGCCAGCAGGAATCGGCGCGCGCAATCTGCTTTGGGGACCACGTTGTCATGATGATGGTCCCGGGATACTCATCCACGATCCTGGAGAGGATCCTTTCGGCTTGTGAGTCGAGGTTGGCATCGGCCTCGTCAAGAATCAGCACTGGCGGATGGCCGAGGATGGCCCTGGCCAGGGCGAGCCGATGGCGCTGGCCAAGCGACAGGTTCAATCCACCCTCTTGCAGACGGTACGCCTCTCCGCCTGGCAGGGAGTCGAGGATTTCGTCGAGGCAGCAGAGGGCTCGCACTCTGGCGACTTCGGACTCGTCGCACCTTGGTTGGCGGTAGCGCAGGTTGAAGCGCACCGAGCCGCGCAGCAATGGGAGGTCGGGGCTAACGATACCGACGGCATTGCGGACCGAGGTCAGGTTGCATTTGCTGATATCCTGGCCGTCGATCAGGATTCTTCCCTTTGTGAGGTCGATCAGGCGGGCGGCTGCCTGCAGCAGAGTAGATTTGCCTGACCCGTTGGGACCAATCAGCGCAACCCGTGAGCCGCCTTTGGCCGTAACCGAGATGTTATCCAAAATCCCTTGCAGGGAGGCTTCTTCAAAGACGACCGTTCCATCTTTGACGACCAGGTCCGGCAAGGAGGAAGCGCGTCCGCGCATGGTTTTGGTTTTCAAGAATACCACTATTTTTTCTTCGGACACACGTGCGCTTTGAAGATACTCATGCACACGGCCAAAATCTCGGAACGCATTGGAGATCATGCCAACCACGGCCATAGCCCCGACGACATTGCCGGGGGTGGTCATGCCCAAAGATGCTTCCAGCGCGCCCAGGGAGAGAAGAAGGCCCATGGAGACCGCGGTAGACCCGTCGGTTACGATGCGCATCAGGCTGGTGATCCGTGCCCGGGAGATCATCGCGTTCTTGAGGAGCACGCTGTGGCGCTGGAATTTCCTTCGTTCCCGGCCGGTCTGATTGAAAACCTGGATGACGCTGAGGGTTCGGATCTTTTCGTTGATGTTTCTGGCCAGCAAGCCCCTCTGTCGACGGGACGCGTTGATGGCGCGCTGCATACGGGGCCCGAGCAGGAGGTTGCCCCCCAGGCCGAGCAGCAGGATGGACAGGGACGCGACGGCCAGGGATACGTCGATATAGGCGAGAACGCCGGTAGCAAGTGCCACGACGATGGATGCGACCGCGATACGGGCAAGGCCTCGGCTGACCCAGATCCGCAGGGCCGACAGGTCTCCGACAAAGCGTAGCAGAATGCCCCCGGAGCTGCGTTTGCTCACGGTGCGGGGGGGGAATTTGCTCATTTGGTTGAAGAGCGTCATGCGAACCCGGTGAATATAGTGCTGACCCAGACGTTCGGCGTCGATGAGTTCGACCATACGCAGAAGCGCTCCGAGGACGGTGCAGAACAAAAGGCCGGCGGCGAAGAGTCCAATGGCCGCGGTCCCCTCCAGTCCGAAGAGGGAGCCGCCGGAACCCGATGCGAGCAGGTTGTTGAAGGCATCACGCACCAGGAACATGGTGCCGATGACCATGGCCGCTTGCAGGATGCCGTTGAGGACAAGGCGCAGTAAAATCAGGCTCCCGTTGCGATCGAAGATAGGGGGCAGGGTTCGCATCCTGTTCAGCCTCCGTTCGGGAAGAATCCGTATGGAAGCAGGTCTGCGCCCGAGCACGCCTGGAGTTCAGAGCAGCGTAGCCGCTCCCGGCGGCGGTGGCGGAGGCAATCATGAATAAGTGAAGCCACGGCAGGTTTGGCCAGGCTCAAGGTCTTGAAGACCGGCAGGCCCGTGGCGCAGGCCGCTTCCCGGATAGCCAGCGGTGAGGACGTCAGCACGCCGGTGGTGGCGATAACTGGTAGCTGCCTTGCGGCCAGCCATGTAACACCGGCTTGGGCTCCGAGAGCGTCGTTTGCGGTGAAGATCACTCCGTCTATCCAGTTCATGAATTCGGGAATCTGGAAAAGGCGCGATGTTTCGCGCTGCAGGAGTCCGTCGGCGACTTCCAGGACGATGACTTTTGGATTTGCTGCGGCCAGGTGCCCTCCGATAGTCATGACGATGTTGACCAGATCATGACGCTCAAGCCGGTATGTCGATACATATCCGGCATCGAGGAAGTCGTAGACCGGGTCGGCCCCGGCATCCACCAGGGCGCGATAGTCCGAGCCCGCCCCTGTGCCGGTGATCTTGGCTGCGGCCACGCGCAGGCCGCGCCGCGCGAACCCCTTGACGAGGCTGGCGCAGGCAGTTGTCTTGCCGGAGTTCATGGAGGTGCCGGCGATGACCACCACCAGAGGAGTCCGGCTGATTGCCGCAGGTTTTGGCAGACAGAAACCGGAAAGGTTGATCGGGTTGCCATTCGCATCTGCCAACAGTCCTAGAGGTTTGATCCGAGTTGGCCGCTTCATTTTTGTATGCTGGTTGAGCATTCTTGCGGCGACCCCTCCTGCGGCCACCAGATGGCAGGTGGAGAGCTTGTCGGGAACCATGGCTTCGAATTGATCGGGAGCATAGCGGTTGCCGAAAACCACCGCGATCTCGTCGCCCTCAAACATTTCGGCCCTTCGGCTTGTCGTGAGTTCAAGTCGTGGATGCTGTCCGATTCTCTCGACTTGTGCCAGCAGGAGGTCACCAGCCGTTGGCTGGACGATTCCCGAAACCAGGGTCTGCACTATGGCTGATTCGACGTTTCGGGTCGTATACGCCCACTTGATACGCTTTTTGCGAGCGTCTTCGAGAGGTTGGCAATTCATGAACACCTCATCTGTCGTCGATTTGTCGGAAATGCAGAAGCCCATATTCTTAGGCAACAGATCGGGACTTCTGCGGCAATGGTTGCGTTTAGCTGGCGGTCCGATAATTATATAACCCTTGAGATTATCTAAAGCCAGAAAAAAGCGCATTGGCTTTTTTGACAGTCAGATTGATTCAGGCGCACGCTTCCCGTTTCAGAAAATGGCGTTCTTCCGGGTTGTCACTACGTAGGAGGACGTTGTAGGCTTACAGGGAACTTCAGCAGGAGCTAACCATGACTTCAATTTTTGACGATCGAGCCTATCGCGGCACCCTGAACCGCAGGGATTTCATCAAGCTTGCCGCCCTGGCCACCGTGTCCACGGCCGTGGCGGGCTGCGCGGCAAACCCCGTGACCGGGCAAAGCCAGCTCATGCTCATGGGAGAGGGCGAGGAAATCCAGATCGACAAGGTCAACGCGCCTCACCAGTTTTCAGCCGACTACGGCGTGAGTCAGGATGCAGCCCTGAACGGTTATGTCGGCGGCGTGGGGGCCCGTCTGGCTCGGGTCACGCATCGCTCGCACATGCCCTACAGGTTCAACGTGGTGAACGCGACCTACGTCAACGCCTATGCCTTTCCCGGAGGAAGCATCGCCATTACGCGTGGCATCCTGGCCGAACTGGACAACGAAGCCGAGCTGGCCGGTCTGATCGGCCATGAACTCGGGCACGTCAACGCAAGGCATACGGCGGCACGCATGTCCAAGAGCAAGATTCTCGGCGCGTTGGTCGGTGGCGCTTCGCTCATCGCGGGGTCGGCCAGCCAGAGTCTTGGCAATCTGGCCGGGACCGTGGGCGGCCTCGGCGCAAGTCTTTTTCTGGCCAAGTACAGCCGCGAGGATGAGCGGCAGGCCGACGATCTGGGCATGGAATACATGGTCGGGGCCGGGTATTCTCCCCAGGGCATGGTCGGGCTCATGGACGTGCTGCGCTCCATGGGCAGGAGCCAGCCCAGCGCCATAGAAGCCATGTTCTCGTCGCACCCCATGAGCACCGAGCGCTACGACACCGCCGTGGCCCGCGCGCGCACCCGTTTCGGGGGGAGCCAGAATCTTCCGGTCTACAGGGAGCGTTACATGGATTCCACGGCCCGGCTGCGCAAGCTCGCCCCCATGTTCAAGCGCTTTCAGGAAGGCGACAAGGCCATGGGCGCCAGGGAATATGCCGTCGCACAAGGGTTGTACAGCGACGGGCTCAAGCTTTCTCCAAATGACTACGCGGGCCTTGTCATGATGTCCAAGTGCCTGATTGCCCAAAAAAAGGGAAAAGCCGCGGCGGATTATGCGGACAGGGCGAGACGGGTCTATCCCACCGAGGCTCAAGCCCAGCACCTGCATGGTGTGGCCTCAATCTTGGACAAGGATTACGCAAGCGCCCTGGCGGATTTTTCATCCTATGAGCGGCTCCTGCCCGGCAATCCGACGACGGTTTTCATGAAGGGATTTTCTTACGAGGGCATGAAGAACAAACAAAGTGCCGCCCAGGAATACCATCGCTACCTGAAGGTAGTGACCCAGGGCGAAATGGCCCAGCACGCCTATTCCAGGCTCAAGACCTGGGGATACCTGTAAATCTGACGGCACACTGCGAAAGAGGCCATTCGGGAACGGGTGGCCTCTTTGTTCGAGGAATTTATGAAAATGAAGATATTGGTTTTGGCGGTTCTGTTTGCGAGCCTTTTCTGTACGGGAAATCCGGGCAGAGCCGAGGAGGCGCAGCCTGTTTCCGAGAGCGTGACGGTGCTCTCCTCTTTTTTTCAAACCAAGGCCAAGGAAATTGACAGTCTGCAACGGGACGTGGATCTGCTGCAGGCGGAACTGGACAGGCAGGAGGCGGGATTCAAGGCCGCCATCGAAACCGCTCAAACGCGCTTGCAGACCATTGAGGTCATGGCGCGCATGGTCAAGACGAACCCTTACGACATGCGCGTGGCCCTGGCCGAGGCCACATATCTGCAATTGACCCTGGCCAAGGAGTCGCAGCCCTTGGAGGCGCTGGTCAAAGAGGTGCGGGCAAAAGCGGTCACGGTCGCGACCCTGCAGGAGGATCTGGATCGTAAATGGGCGACCGGTCTTGACAAGGTCGTGCGGGATGATGTGCAGGCCATGCGCAAGAATGTCACTGCCGTGGGCCGAAAAGTGACGGATGTACAGGACCGTGCGGAGAAGCTGCAGACCCAGATGGTTGAAATCCAGGCCCGCGCTGGCGAGTGGGTTAGCAATTTTCAGACGCAGCTTCCACTTATTTGGAAAGCGGAATTTCTGGACGCCAAGGAATTTCGTTTGTTGCCTGCAACAGGGATGGACGTCCGCAAGGATCTCGGGGACTGGTTTTCAAACTTGAAAATTTTGTTCGTCAGCCAGTATTCCAACGTGGCCCAGGAGCGCGGAGACTGGATCGGGATGCTTGTGCTGTTCTGGTTGCCCTTCATTTTCATCGGTTTTGCCGCCTACAGATTTTTGGAGCGCGTATTTCAGAATGCGTACGCCGGCGGACGCTTGACTTCGGCTTTCGGTATCCTCTGCCTGTCTCTTGCGCTGTCGCTGCTCGCTGCGTTCCTGTCCGGTCAGGTCAAGCAGACATCCCTGCTTCTGGCCGCCACGCACGTGCTCATGCTGATGGGCGTGCAGGCCTTGGCCTGGGTTTTCCGCAACGTGCGCGGAAGGTTGGAACATAAGAGTTTGCAGCCGTTGCTGCCGCTGGTCTTTTTGTCCATCAGTGTGGCGGTCCTGGATCTGTTACGCCTGCCGCAATGGATGGAACACCTCGCCTGGGTGGGACTTGTGGTTCTGAGCAGTCTTTTCTTTGGCATGATCCAGCCCGCTCTGCGTTACGAGCGTCTCATCCGCAGGCTGCATCCCTTTGCGATGGCCCTCCTGGTGGCCGCGGCCGTGCTCGGTTGGGGGAATCTGGCCGTGCTGGCCAGCTCATTGTGGGGCGTTCTGGCCTTGGCCTTACAATTGGGGATCGGAGCGTCGAGCGTGGTGCGGGTGGTGTTCGAAAAACTCGACAAGAGCGGTTTCAGGGCTCTCGTGGCGGATTTGGCCGTGACCTTCCTGACGCTTCTGGTCTGGCTGGTCGTGGTGCTCGGGATCCTGACCTGGGTCTCGATCAACCTCGGCACCAACGTGGTTTATGAAAAGCTGTCGACACTGGAATTGAACTGGGGTGATTTCTCCTTCAACTTCCTGCGTCTTGGTGTTGTCCTCCTGCTGTTTCAGGTCGTCCGCTCCCTGGCCCTGGCCTGGAAAACGGTCCTGGACAGCGAAAATCTGCGCTGGAAAAATATCGATCACGGTGCGGCGGCGTCGCTCCAGCGCATCGGCATCTATTGCCTGTGGTTGCTCTTTGGCCTGTTCAGCGTGAACCTGCTCGGCATCAGCCTGACCAACTTCGCGGTCATCGCCGGTGGTCTTTCGGTGGGCATCGGTTTCGGCATGCAGACTATCATCAGCAACTTCATAAGCGGCCTTATTCTTCTCTTTGACCGCGCCATCCAGCCCGGCGACATCATCGAGGTGAACGGGATCTGGGCCAGGGTCATGAGCGTCAACATCCGCAACACCGAGGTCCAGACCTTCGACAATGCCAAGATCTTCCTGCCCAATTCGAGCCTCATCGCCAACCAGGTCACCAACTGGACGCATCGCAACGATGTGCGCATCCGTCGGGATGTGCTTGTGGGTGTGGCCTACGGGTCTGATGTGCAGCTGGTCAAAAAGCTCCTGCTGGAGGCTGCCGATGAGAATCCTGCAATTCTGACAAGTCCCGAGCCGTGGGTCATCTTTAACGACTTCGGAGCCAGTTCCCTGGACTTCATTCTGCGCTTCTGGGTGCGGCACGTTGACTTTGCGCTCTCCTCAAGTTCGGAGATTCGCGAGGCCATCGATATCAAGTTTCGTGAACACGGCGTGGAGATTCCCTTCCCGCAGATGGACGTGCATATGCGTCCCGGTGACGGGACCATCGAGGTCAAATCCAAGGCATGACCCGCCCCTGACAACCAAAACAAAGGGCCGTTCTTCCTCCCGAAGAGCGGCCCTTTGTTTTGTCCGCTTTTCAGCGACTGGCGATTTCTGTTCATAAAAGCGTCTGATCGTAAAAGAGCATTTTTAGAACAAAGCGGCCAATGATAGACAGCCTTTGAACAGGATACGAACAAATTTAGTGACAGAACAATTCTTGGTACGAAGAGGGTGTAGGTTTGTTTATAATTAAGATAACATGATTAATTATAACATTAATTTAAGAATATATTTTTTTTTGTAATCTACGTGCGCTGCATGAATGTTCAAAAATATTTCCGCGAGTGTCGTTCCAAGCTGATTTGGAAGTTATGAACATCAAGGGAACAGCGTGGAGCACAATGAGTCGCCAGGAGAGATTCTCATTGTGCACGCTGTTCGCAAGTAGAGCAATTGCTTGAAATAAAAGAAGTAGTTGTGGACATCCCCGAGATGGCGGGGCGTGGGGTTCGACAGAGATGCTTGTGGGGTGGTCTGGGTGAAAGGGTGTGTAGATTTGTTCTTATTGGCGATAACTGTAAGAAATTATGTGGCTATTTTATGAACAGTCTCGTCATTTCGCCACGTGAAAGTGAAGCGGCAGCAGGAGTTTCCTTGCATTATGGTTTGGGAGCGATGCATGTGCAGGCAGGGGCTGTAACCCTTCGCAAAGGGCTCGTCCCGGGCGCAGGACAGCAGGAATCCCAGCTTCGGCTCAAGGTTCATTTCCGCATAGACGCGGGCGTAGGCGCAGCCTTTGACGACAAAGTCCAGAGTGTCGCCGCTCAATTTTACATCTTCGATGACAAGAGCGTTGTCCTCCTGCCACCGCTCAAGAACCGTGGCAAAATGTTTCAGATTCGGACCGCCGGGAGCCTTGCGGGCAAATGCCTGCCCGGCGGCCATGGCGTCGGCCTGGATGGCTTCGGTCAGAACTTTTCCGGCCAGCGCGGAGTCGACATTTTCTTTCAGGGAATTGAATATTCGGGCGGCAAGCCCGGCCTGGGCCGTGCGGGCGGAGATCATGCTCATGGGGCCTCTTTGCTTTCAGTGGACTCTTAAGGTACTGGGCGGGGCATGTTCGCAATGGATATTCCCACGTGTTTTCGGGAGCGCGATTTCCCCGTCCAGGTCCCGGTGTTGGGGGATCTTGACGACCCCGAGCTGGACGAGTCCGGCCGCAGGGCCCTGCTCTGCCGGACCTGCGGCCAGCCTGTAACCCGCGTTCGGGACCGGATTGCAGTGGGAGGCAAGCATGTTCACGCCCTGTTCAACCCTTCGGGCATCCTCTTTGAAGTTGGCTGCTTCGCCACTGCGCCTGGATGCCGATTCGAAGGTTCATTCACGCATGATTTCAGCTGGTTTGCGGGTTATGCATGGCGCTTTGCCATGTGCCGCCGGTGCGCCGTCCATCTCGGCTGGGAATATCTCGGTGCGGGGGACGGGTTTGCGGGCCTGATCATGGCCGAACTGCGCGAGTCCGGTTCATGACTTGTCTTTGTCCTTGGGCTGCCAACTGCAGCTCTTCGATGCCGGTCCTCAGCCGTGAATGCCGATTTTGGGGAACACGACCTTGATCAAAACCACCCATATGCCGACCAGAAGCAGCAGATACAAAATACTTTCCATATCATCCTCCTTGAGATTGCGCTCCGAACTCACTTCATGCGCACGCCAGAGGTTGGCGTCAACTCGTGTGATTAAAATCACGGCATGAGCATGGCAAATCCATTTCATGTTTCGGATTCGTCCGGACTGGTCGACGCGCACTGCCACCTGCAGGACGGTTTTTTGCGTCACGCTCTGGAACCGGCCCTGATACGGGCCCGCGCCGCCGGGATCCGCATGATGTGCTGCAACGGCACCCATGAGGGGGATTGGGATTACGTGCTGGGTCTTGGCCGCAGCCATGCGGATATCTGCGTTTCGCTTGGGCTGCACCCTTGGTATGTGAGCGAGCGCGGGTCGGCCTGGCTGGCGCGCCTTGAGGAGCTGGTGGCGGGCGAGCCCGTCGGCATCGGCGAGATAGGGCTGGACAATGCCCTGGAGAGGCGCAACGACGATGAACAGGAAGAGGTTTTTCTGGCCCAGATGGAACTGGCCGTACGTTATGAGCGGCCTGTGACGGTGCATTGCCGCAAGGCCTTCGGGCGGCTGGCGGATTTGGTCGGAGCCATGAAAGAGCGCCCACCTTTCATGATGCTGCACGCCTATGCCGGATCCCATGAGATGGTCCCGGTGTTCGAGAAGCTGGGGTTCCATATCTCCATCTGCGCATCCATCACCAGGACCGCCAACCGCAAGGCGCGCACGGCCTGCGTGAGGGTCTCTCCCGAAAGACTGCTGGTCGAGTCCGACAGCCCGGCCATCGCTCCGGTCGGGGTGGACTTCGAACGCAATGAACCGGCGTATTTGCCCATGGTGGTGGAGGCGCTGGCGGAATTGCGCGGGGAGAGGCCGGAGGAGGTTGCGGCGCGGACGGCGGCCAATGCGAGGAAATTCTTTCGGTGTTGCGGGAATAAATGAGAAAGAGGGGTTCGTGGCAGCGCGTCGGCCTGCCGGTCGGGTTCGGCCGCGTCGGCTCGAAACTCCTTCGCGGGCCTCGTAGAGACGGATCATCGCTGCTTCGAACAGAATTCTGCACTTCGGGCGGGGGGCGATGATCCGTCAAACGATGCCTGGCTCAGTCAGACAGTCGATCCGCCGCGGCCGAACCCGAACGGCAGGCCTTGGAGTGCATTACCAATCCGTCATCGCGAGCGCAGCGTGGCGATCCATCTTCGTTTCGATCCTGAGGGTGAAGAACAGGAATACAATCCGTTATGGAGGATGAACAATGATGCAATTCGCCCGGACCATGCAGCTCATCGGCGAGGACGGTCTGGCCCGGCTGCAGGGGGGGACAGTGGCCGTGTTCGGTCTGGGGGCCGTGGGGTCTTACGTGGTCGAGGCCCTGGCCCGGGCAGGGGTGGGGAATCTTGTGCTTTTCGATCACGACACCGTGGGCCTGTCCAATATCAACCGGCAACTCTTTGCCCTGCACTCGACCGTTGGCAGGTACAAGGCGGATGTGGCGCGGGAGCGGGTGCTGGACATAAATCCCGCTTGCCGCGTGGAGGAGCGCATCCAGTTCGTGGATGGCGACAACGTGGCCGGGCTCATGGAGCCGCGCTTCGACGTGGTCGTGGACGCCATCGACGGGGTCAACTCCAAGGTCAATCTCATCGTGGCGGCACGCGAGGCCGGCCTGCCCGTGGTGGCAAGCATGGGCGCGGCGGCCAAGCTGGACCCCTCGAAGATCCTGGCTGCTGATATTTCAAAGTCGTTCATGTGCCCCCTGGCCCAGATCATCCGCAAGCGCCTGCGCCGACGGGGTGTGACCACTGGGGTGCGCTGCGTTTTCTCTACCGAGGCGGCGCAGAACAAGAACGCTCCCGTCATCGACGAGGGCCTTGAACAGGGCGTCAGCGGCCGTCCGCGCGCACCTATCGGCTCCATTTCGTACCTGACGGGGATCTTCGGGCTCTACGTGGCCAGTGAAGTTGTGCGCGTCCTGCTTGGCGGGCTGGAGCCCGTCAACGCTGTCGAAGGCGCGAAGGGGGAAGAATGAGAACTCGTCTGGTCTTGCTGTGCATTGCGATGCTGCTGGTCTCCTGCTCCTCCAACCAGGATTGGCGCACGGCCAGCCGCGAACCTGCAGGGATCGCACCCGATCCGGCCCAAACCCCCGAGGCCGTGCTGCTTGTATACGGGGCCGACGCCTGGGGTTGGAGAGGCTGGTTCGCCATCCATACCTGGGTCGCGGCCAAGCGCACCGGGGAGGATTTCTATACGGTATACGACGTGGTCGGCTGGCGGGCTTACAGAGGCAACCCGGTCGTGCGCATCGTCAAGGATGCTCCGGATCGGCACTGGTATGGGGCGAAACCGCGCCTGATCAAGGAGCACCGTGGGCCGGGCGTGGACGAGATGATCGACGCCGTGGACCGCGCCGCCAGAAATTACCCGTGGCCAAAGGAATACAAGGCATTCCCGGGTCCCAACAGCAACACCTTTGTGGCCTGGATCGGCCGGCAGGTGCCCCAGCTGGGCCTGGACCTGCCCTTCTCGGCCATCGGCAGCGGATACGCGGGTTCAAGATGAGCAATGGCTGGCGCCTGGTGCTGCCAAAGATCGTTCTTCAAATATTCATCTTTGTGTGGAAATTTCGTCAATACGTCAGGCTGACAGTAAAAAAAGACCCCGCGATCCAGAGACGCGCGGGGTCGGTTAATGCTGGCGGAATGTTTCAGGCTTTGAGCTTCAATCCGATTTTGGCCAAATGCCTGGCCTGGAAGCGAACGCCTTCAAGATCATTTTCCGAAGGCTGGCGGGAGCCGTCGCCGCCGGCGATGGTGCTTGCCCCGTAGGGCGAACCGCCGGTGATCTCATCGATGCGCATCTGGCCCTGGAAGGCATAGGGCAGACCGACCACCACCATGCCTTGGTGCAGAAGGTAGGTGTGGAAGGACAGGATCGTCGATTCCTGGCCGCCGTGCTGAGTCGCGGTGGACACGAACACGCCGCCGGGTTTTCCGACCAGGGCTCCCTTCATCCACAGCCCGCCGGTCGAATCCAGAAATTGCCTCATCTGGGCGGTCATGTTGCCAAAGCGGGTCGGGGTTCCGAACAGCACGGCATCGGCTTCGGCCAATTCCTCGGCCGTGACCACCGGTACATCGGCCTGGGCCTTGCTCGCTTCCAGCGCTCCCATCTTGCCCAGGATGTCGTCGCTCAACGTCTCGCTCACGCGGCGCAGGGCAACCTCAACTCCGGGAATTTCAAGGGCCGCAGCCGCAGCTGCCTCTGCCATGGTACGGATATGTCCGTAGGTCGAATAATAAATTATCAGCATTTTCATGAGTACTCTCCATGTGTTGTGACCAAGATCGTGCTAAAAGTTGATGATCTTGGTAGGCATTACTATTGGTAATCGTGACGACATGAGTCAAGGCCGATGGGCGAAACGATTCGAAGGGCCCTAGTTTGAAAAGCCATGCACTTACAGGCCCACGTATATGATTTTGAGACGGCAGGATACAGAAAATGAGGATTCGCCGCGTAAAGTGGGCAGTCTGACCCGGATAACTCGGAAATTTTCAGATTTCGGCCAGTGTTCGCTCCCAAACCTTCTGCTGCGCCCTGGTCTGGGGCCAGGTCAGATTGTCCTCGAAGCCGTGGGGCCTGTCGGGGCGGACTGAAATGGTGCGTTCCTCGCCGTGCCGTTCGATGGAAACCTCCACGACATCGTCGTGCTTTCTGGCCTTGGGGGAGAAGGATGCCAGGCAGGCCGCCGCCTCGGCCAGGATCTCCTCCGTCCAGTTAAGTCCGGGAATCGGGACGCCAACGGCGCTGGGGCCGGGGAAGCTTTTGAGTTCGAAGACGTACAGGTCGGGGCTGACCAGCTTCAGGAGCTTCTGGTTATCCTTGTGATCCCGCCCCATGACCATCCAGTGACCGGTGGCCGTGTCCGCTTCCTTGCGCCAAAGCTGGCGACCGACATTGGCCAGATCGAAATATGAGGCAAGGGGTTTGGGGAAGGTGCGCATGATTGGCCAGTAGCGCCGGGCGGATTCCCGTTCTCCCAGACGACATCCGCCAGCCTGGGTCGGGATCTTGGTCACGCCCAGTTCCTTGGCCAGGGCGTATTGGCCCTTGCGTCCCCGTCCGACCAGGGAGGGCAAGCGGGAGCGGTCCACCAGCCCGGATTCTTCCATGGGGGTCACGGGGAGCACTCCGGCGCTCAAGGGCCTCAGCAGCACCTCGCGCACATCGGCTTCGTTGCGGATGATGTTCAGGGTGTCGGCGCGTTGCGACATGGGCCGCTGCCCGAGAACCTCGCCGGAGATTATGTACGATGCGCCATGGACCGGCAGCAGTTCCTTGGCCCGGCGCAGCATGAGGATCTTGCAGTCGACACAGGGGTTCAGGACCTTGCCGAAGCCATGGGGGGGAAACGCGGTCATGAGGTCCACGAACTCCTGTCCCACGTCAATGGCTGTAATGGGGATGCCGTATTCACGTTCCCATGCGGAAATCTGCTCGGGCTTGCCGAAAAAAGGACTGACGAAGTGCAGCCCCAGAACCCTGTGTCCTAGGCTTTGCATCAGCTTGCTGGCCAGGATGCTGTCCAGGCCGCCGGAGAAAAGTGAGAGAGCGTCAAAGGTGTTCATGCTCGTGCTGCTAGCCAAAGCCTCGGAGCGGCGCAAGGATGAAAAATACATGTGAGCCCCCCATTTTCACGCACAGCGCGGGAATTGTACGAATTTCCCGGCCGCCTGAAGAATTGTCTTCCAAAACCATATTTGCTACGAATCACTGCTTGTCCGTTTTTCGGAAACCCCAACTTTCATGGAGCTGCTCATGGCCCGACCAAAAAACGTTTCTCCCGAAGATGCCCGCCGCGAAGCGCTGGAAACCGCGCTCGCAACAATCGAGCGCCGTTACGGCCTGGGCTCGGTCATGCGTCTTTCCGATACATCCCATCAGGTGGTCCCGGTCATTCCCACGGGCTCCATCGGTCTTGATCTGGCTCTTGGCGTGGGCGGCATTCCGCGCGGCAGGGTCACCGAAATTTTCGGGCCGGAATCATCCGGTAAAACCACACAGGCCCTGCATATCATCGCCGAGGCCCAGAAGCGCGGTGGTGTGGCGGCCTTCATTGACGCCGAGCATGCCCTTGATATCAACTATGCCCGCAGGCTCGGGGTCAAGACCGAGGATCTGCTCATTTCGCAGCCCGATTACGGCGAACAGGCTCTGGAGATCGCGGACATGCTGGTCCGCTCCAGCGCAGTGGACGTGGTCGTGGTCGACTCCGTGGCCGCCCTCATCCCCCAGGCCGAACTGGAAGGAAGCATGGGCGAGACCCAGGTCGGCGGGCAGGCCCGGCTCATGTCTCATGCCATGCGCAAGCTGACCGGCACGATCCACAAGTCGCGCACGTCCATCATCTTCATCAACCAGCTGCGCATGAAGATCGGCATGACCGGTTACGGTAGCCCCGAAACCACCACCGGCGGCAACGCGCTGAAGTTCTACGCTTCCGTGCGTCTGGATCTGCGTCGCATCCAGACCCTCAAAGACAAGGAAGAGTCCTACGGCAATCGGGTGAGGGTCAAGGTCGTCAAGAACAAGATGGCTCCACCGTTCCGTGAGGCCGAGTACGACGTGCTGTTCGGCACCGGCATCTCGCGTGTCGGAGAATTGCTCGACCTTGGCGTTGAGCAGGGCATCGTGGACAAGAGCGGTGCCTGGTACGCCTTTGGTTCGGAGCGTCTGGGCCAGGGCAAGGAGAATGTGCGCGCCTTTTTGCAGGACAACGACGATTTGCGCATGCAGATCGAACGGGCCCTGCTTGAGCACTTGGGCATGCCGGTACCGGATGATGTGCCTGCCGTGGCCGCAATGGAATCTGACGAGTAGTTTTTTTTTGAAACATCAAAGGCATGGATTTACCCTGCCGGGCACGCGCCCGCCTTCGCGGGAATGACGAAAGCTCTGTCGCACGAGACTGATGTCATTCCCGGGAAGACGAGAATCCATGCCTTTTTCATACTATACAGGCCCATCGCATAAAGGGCCGCAACGAGGTGGATAACGTGATCAGTGCTGGCGAAATTCGCAAACGGTTTTTGGAATATTTCCGGGAGCACGGACATAGCGTGCAGCCCAGCTCATCCTTGGTGCCCCAGGACGACCCGACTCTTCTGTTCACCAACGCGGGCATGGTCCAGTTCAAGAAAATCTTCCTGGGTCAGGAGAAGCGCGACTACACAAGGGCGGCCACGTCCCAGAAATGTCTGCGCGTTGGCGGCAAGCACAACGATCTTGAAAACGTGGGACGCACGGCCCGTCATCACACCTTCTTCGAGATGCTCGGCAATTTTTCTTTTGGCGATTATTTCAAGGAAGACGCCATCCGTCTGGCCTGGAATTTTGTGACCGTGGAACTTGGCCTGGACAAGGAAAAACTCTTTGTGTCCATCTTCCGCGACGACGATGAGGCGGGAGAACTTTGGCGCAAGGTGGCCGGAGTGCCTGCGGAGCGCATCTTCCGCCTGGGTGAGAAAGACAATTTCTGGGCCATGGGCGACACAGGTCCCTGCGGTCCGTGCTCCGAAATCTATGTGGACCAGGGCGCGGACATGGCCTGCGGCCCGGACTGCGGCATCGGCAAGTGCGACTGCGACAGATACCTTGAAATCTGGAACCTGGTCTTCATGCAGTTCAATCGCTCCGAGGACGGAACCCTGACTCCCCTGCCCAAGCCCAGCATCGACACGGGCATGGGTCTTGAGCGTGTCACGGCCGTTTGCCAGGGCAAGCGCTCCAATTTCGATACAGATCTCTTTCAGGGGCTCATTCAGACCATGGCCAAAAAGGCAGGCGTGGCCTACCATCAGGGCGAGGAATCGGATACGGCGCTGCGCGTCATCGCCGATCACAGCCGTTCCATCGCCTTTCTTCTGGCCGATGGCATGCTGCCCTCCAACGAAGGCCGCGGTTACGTGCTGCGCCGGCTGATCCGTCGCGCCTATCGCTTCGGCAAGCTCCTCGGTTTTGACGAACCCTTCCTGTGCTACACTGCGGATCAGGTCGTGAACGAGATGGGTGGCACTTTTCCGGAGCTCGTCGCAAGCAGGGAGTTCATGGTCCGTGTCGTCCGTCAGGAAGAAGAGCGTTTCGGAGAAACCCTGGACAAGGGCCTGCGCATTCTGGAGGACGAGATGGCCAGCCTCAAGGCGGGTGGCCTTGCGACCATCAGCGGCGAGACGGCTTTCAAGCTCTATGACACCTACGGCTTCCCCCTCGATATCGTTAACGACATCGCCGAAAAGCAGGGCTTCAGTGTTGATGAGGCCGGTTTTCGCGAGCACATGTCCGTGCAGAAGAAGAAATCCAAGCAGGCCTGGGCGGGCTCCGGCGACAAGGGCCTGGCCGGACAGTTCGCGGCCCTCACGGGCGCCGGGCTGGAGTCGGAGTTCATCGGCTACGACTGCCTGGCCGCGACCGGCCGCATTGTCGCCTTGCTGGACGCCGAAGGACAGCCGGTCGAGCGCCTGAACTCCGGCACGGGCTTCATGGTCACCTTGAAGACGCCTTTCTACGGCGAGTCGGGCGGACAGATGGGAGACACGGGCCGTGTACAGGCGCCTACGGGCAGCGCCAGGGTCCTGGACACCCTGAAGCCCGCTGCCGGACTTATTGTGCACAAGATAGAGGTCGGCAGCGGCGAGATCCTGGCCGATCAGGAAGTGGAACTTTTTGTCGAGGAGGGAGAGCGCATTGCCACCGCGCGCAACCACTCCGCCACCCATCTGCTGCACGCGGCCCTGCGCCGGGTGCTGGGCGAACATGTCAAGCAGGCCGGATCCCTGGTCGGCCCGTCACGGCTGCGCTTTGACTTCACGCATATTAGCGGCCTTTCGGCGGAAGAGCTGCAGCAGGTCGAAAATGAGGTCAACCGGGCCATTCTGGCCGACGCGCCCATCGTCACCCAGGTCATGTCCTACGATGCCGCTGTGCATGAGAAGCAGGCCATGGCCCTTTTCGGGGAAAAATACGAGGCCGATGTGCGAGTGGTCGAGATGGCGGGGGAATCCGTGGAACTCTGCGGTGGAACCCACCTGTCTTCCACGGGTCAGGCCGGATCGTTTGCCATCCTGTCCGAGGCGGGCATCGCCGCCGGAGTGCGGCGCATCGAAGCCCTGACCGGTTGGGATGCGCTTCGCCACTGGCAGGCGCAGCGCGAGGAAGTGCGCGCGGCAGCCGCAGCGCTCAAGGCTTCTCCTCATGAACTGGGCAAGAAGATCGCGGCCCTGCAGGATCAGTCCAAGGCGCTCTCGCGGGAGCTGCAGGCCTTGCAGGCCAAGGTCATGTCCGAGAGCGGCAAGGATCTGGCTTCGGAAGCCAAAGACATCGCCGGAATGAAGGTCCTGGCCAGAAAGGTTGACGCTCCGGACATGAACGCACTCAGGAATCTCATGGATGACCTGCGCTCCAAGCTTTCAAGCGGCATCATCGCCCTGGCGGCCGAGATCGACGGCAAGGCTATGCTCGTGCTCGCGGTCAGCAAGGATCTGCACGGACGTTACACGGCTCCGGCGCTCATCAAGGAGGTCTCGGACGAGATCAAGGGTGGCGGCGGCGGACGGCCCGATCTGGCTCAGGCTGGAGGCTCGGAGCCGGAAGGCATCGACCGGGCGCTGGCAAAGCTGGAAGCCTTTTTGTCCAAATAGGAGCAGGAGCCGCCGGAAATGGCGGCTCTTTTTTTGGAGAGCTCGTGGCGCAAGTTGCCCTTGCGAACGCGTCGATCCGCTCCGCGCGGCCTTTGCCGTGTTTTGCAGTGCGTTGCCCGATGCGGTCCGTAGGACTACACCGTCACGCTGATCATGGGATTGATGGTGCGGGTCTGAAAGGCTTGCTGGCTGTAGGCTCCGGCGCCCAGACGTTGCAGATTTGCGTTTTGGGAATAGTTCCCGGCGGGTCTGTATGGAGAAACGTGCTGAGTCAGGTACTGAAGTTCCAGCTCTTGCGCGAAATCCTTGAGGATTTTCGGGGCGGGTTCGTCCAGGGAGATGTTCTGGGTGCTCAGGCTGACGCCGAGCTTGCCGAGTTGCACCGCGACGGTGCGTGTGGATACCCTGGCCAGGAGCATTTCCCGCGACGGTCCGCCATTCAATTTCACGTCGGAGCCAAGGCTCTGACTGGAATATGAACTTAAGGGATCGACGGTCATGTAAAAATCCTTCCTGCACGGGGTTTCGTTTATCCTTATGTTTGCCGAGGTATTTTGACAAGCACGAGAAAAACGCGGCCTTCCCGGTAACTTACATTGCAACCTGGCGGGTTCGGAGCGTGCGCTGCTTGAGGCGCTCGTTGCCCGGGGCCGCAAGCGTCATCCCTGAAGACGTTTCATCGGGTAGTGTCGTCGCAAATATGCAAGCGCCCTACGCCATGGGACCCGGGCTCAATGAACTCCGGAAATCGCGGGAACGCCTGGACTTCTCCAGCTTGTCACTTTCGTATTCTCCCGATACACAACCGGTTCCGGGTATTCGCCCGGAACCGGTTGTTTGCGCTTTGGCGCTTTGTGAATCGTTACCGTTTTTCCGTTGCCCCCGACGGGCAAATTTTAGGATATGTTATGGCTCAATACGTTGGTGTTTCTTTCAGACGCCAGGGACAGATATATTATTTTTTGGCCACGCCTTTCGTCCTCTCCCTGCACGACTGGGTTCTGGTCAAGACGGAGGAAGGGATCGGTTTCGGAGAGATTGTGGCCTTGCGCGACATTCTTCCCGAAGGCCTGGATCTGGAGTCGATCAAGCCGATCTACCGTCCTGCCACGGCCGAAGATGTGGAGATTGGCCGCGAGAACGATGAACTGGCCAGGGACGCCCGCAAATACTGCCAGAAGTCCATGGCGCGCATGAACCTGGACATGAAACTTGTGGACGTCGAGATCTACTTCGACAAGAGCAAGATGATCTTTTACTTCACGGCTCCGGGCCGGGTCGATTTCCGGGAACTGGTCAAGGATCTGGTGCGTAATTACCGCACCCGCATCGAACTGCGCCAGATCGGAGTGCGCCATGAGACGCAGATGATCGGTGCGCTCGGCAACTGCGGGCAGATGTGCTGCTGTCGCCGTTACCTGCGGCGTTTCGAGCCGGTGACAATCAAGATGGCCAAGGATCAGAATCTCTTTTTGAATCCGGCCAAAATTTCCGGGGTTTGCGGCCGCCTGCTGTGCTGTCTGGCCTACGAGAAAGAAAACTATGCGGATTTTCAGCGCCGCGCTCCCAAGCTGGGCCGCCGCTACATGACCACTGAAGGCCCCATGAAAACCTTGCGGGCCAACATGTTTCGAGATTCCGTCAGCGTTCTGAACGAAGTCGGTGATGAGTTGGATTTTTCCCTGTCCGACTGGGCGGCCATGGTCCTGCCGGACCAGCCGCGCATGACCGCTCGTGATGATGCCCCCGAAGAAGTGCCGGCCGAACTGGCCGCGCTCATGGATCCGGAGCTCAGAGACAAGACCACTCGTCCGGACCGCAGACCCAAACCCCCGCGCAGGGATCAGCGTCCCCGTCCTGGTGGAGAGCGTCCTCCCGGACCCAAAACGGATCGCCCTGATCGCTCGGAGCGTCCCGAACGGGCTGATCGCACCGAACGAACAGAACGTCCCGACCGTCCCCCTCGTTCCGACCGTCCTGATCGTGGTCCGTCCCGTTCCAAAAACGATGACGCGCCTGCGGCAGTCGCCGATCGCCCTGAGAGCCGGCCGGAAAGCCGGTCGGAGGGTTCCGACCAGCAGCGCGAACGCAAGGAGTATCGGCCCAGGGACAAGCGGCGCAAGCCAAGTCCCGGGCGCAAGAATCATTCACAAAAGCCCTCCGGGCAGCAATAAATTCCGGCAGACAAGGAGAACCGCTTGAAACCGTTTTTCATATCCACACCCATATATTATGTGAACGCCCGGCCCCATCTGGGGCACGGATATACGACCATTGTCGCCGACAGCGTGAACCGCTTTCATCGTCTCAAGGGTGACGCGACATTTTTTCTGACCGGTACGGACGAGCACGGCGACAAGATTGTGCAGGCCGCCGAGGCGGCCGGCCAGGATCCCAAGACCTATTCCGACACCATCAGTCAGCTCTTCAAGGACCTTTGGCCCGTGCTGGAGGTGACCAACGATCAGTTCATCCGGACCACGGACCTGAAGCACAAGGCCTGCGTGCGGAGCGTATTGCAGACCGTGTTCGACAAGGGGGACATCTACTTCGACGAATACGGGGGGCATTACTGCTTCGGGTGCGAGCGTTTCTACACGGACAAGGAGTTGGTGGACGGCAAGTGTCCAGACCATCAGACCGTGCCTACGTTCATCAAGGAAAAGAACTACTTCTTCCGCATGAGCAAATATCTGGAGCCGCTGCGCGAGCATATCGAGGCCAATCCGGACTTCATCCAGCCCGAGCGCTACCGCAACGAGGTCCTGTCCATGCTCAAGGAGGACCTGGGCGATCTGTGCATTTCCCGGCCGAAAACGCGGCTGACCTGGGGCATCGAGCTGCCCTTTGATTCCGATTTCGTGACTTATGTATGGTTCGACGCGCTCATAAATTATATTTCGGCGCTCGGTTATCCCGACGGCGAGGATTTCCGCAAATACTGGCCCGGGGCGCACCACCTGGTGGCCAAGGACATCCTGAAGCCGCACGCCGTATTCTGGCCGACCATGCTCATGTCGGCGGGGATTCCGCTCTACAAGGGGCTGCGCGTGCACGGCTACTGGACCGTGAACGAGACCAAGATGTCCAAGAGCATTGGCAACGTGGTCGCTCCCCTGGACATGGCCCAGAAATACGGGCTCAGCGCCTTCCGCTATTTTCTGCTGTCGGAGATGAGTTTCGGACAGGATTCCTCGTTCAGCGAGGACGCACTGGTGGGACGTTTCAACGCCGACTTGGCCAATGATCTGGGCAATCTCTTTTCGCGCAGCCTGTCCATGACCCACAAGTATTTTGGAGGGGTGGTCCCTGAATGCGGAGAGCTTCTCGATCTTGACCGGGAAGTGCTCGACCTCGGACACAATGCCATGGCCAATTATCAGAGCCAGTTTGAACACTTCCAGTTTTCAAGGGCGCTCAAATCCCTGTGGGAACTGGTCCGTCACTTGAACAAATACATCGACTCTTCGGCCCCCTGGACCCTTTACAAGAACAAGGACATGAATCGTCTGGGTACGGTCCTGTACGTCATCCTCGAAGGCATGCGAAAGGTGGCCGTGCATCTGTGGCCCGTCATGCCGAGCACCAGCGAGACCATGCTGGCCCAGCTCGGAGTGAAGTTCAGCGTCGAGGGCTCGGATCTCGAATCCGAGATCTCCTCCTGGTTCGGCCTGGCTCCGGGCACGCCCGTTGCGGAGCGCTCCAACCTCTTCCCCCGCCAGGACCTGGAGCAGCGTGATGAGACGGCCGCCGAGCCCAAAAAGGCCAAGCCCGCCAAGGCGCCAAAGCCCGAGGCCAAGATCGAGATGGCCTGCCCGGACTGCATCGAGTTCGAGGATTTCGCCAAGGTCGACCTTCGCGTCGGCACGGTGCTCGAAGCGACCCCGCACCCAGAAGCGGACCGCCTGCTGGTGCTGAAGATCGATACCGCCGAAGAAACGCCCCGGCAGGTCGTGGCCGGTATCGCCGAGTTCTTCAAGCCCGAGGAACTGGTGGGTCGTCAGGTGGTCGTGGTCGCCAATCTCAAACCGCGCAAGCTGCGTGGCCTGGTTTCCCAGGGCATGGTGCTGGCGGTGAAGAAGGAAGGGGGCCTCGCTTTGCTTGGGCCGAGTTCGGAAGTGGCCAACGGAGGCAAGGTCTCCTGATTTTAGGGCTGGATTTGTGAGCTGAAAGGCGGGAATTCATCTCCCCGATTTATCCGACGAGCCCGCGCCATCACATGGCGCGGGCTCTTTTTTGCTTGCAGCCTAGAAAAGTCCGCTGATGACGCCCTGCTCGTCGATGTCGATTTTTTCCGCCGAGGGGACCTCCGGCAGACCGGGCATGCGCATCATGTTGCCGGTGATGGGCACCAGAAATCCCGCTCCGGAGGCGATTTCGACCTCGCGCACTGTGGCTACGAAATCACGAGGGCGGCCGCGCAATCCTGGCTGGTCCGAGAGGGAGCTTTGGGTCTTGGCGATGCAAACGGGCAATCCTTCAAGGCCCAGCTGCCGGACCTTTTCCAGATCTTTGAGCGCGCCGGGCGCATATTCCACCGAGGCCGCTCCGTAAACGCGGGTGGCAATGATCTCGATCTTTTCGCGCACGCTCTGGTTCCAGTCGTACAGCGGCTTGTAGTGCGCGGTGCACTGGTCGGCCGTGGCCGCCACAAGTTCCGCCAGCTCCTCGGCCCCTTCGCCGCCTTTTTCCCAAGCTTCCATGACAGCCGCCTGCACACCCATGAACTGGCAGTGGTCGAGGATGACCTGATGCTCCTCATCCGTGTCTGTGGCGAAACGGTTGATGGCCACGATGGGCGTAAGATGGAAAAGACGCACGTTCTCGATCTGCTTGGTAAGGTTCTCAAGCCCCCGGCTGAGGGCCTTGGCATTGGGCACGGACAGGTGCGCAAGCTCGACCCCGCCATGGTATTTGAGCGCCCGCACAGTGGCCACCAGGACCACGGCGCAGGGGTCGAATCCGGCGGACTGGCACTTGATGTCCAGGAATTTCTCCCCACCGAGGTCAAAGCCGAAACCCGCCTCCGTGACCACGTAGTCGGCCAGGCAAAGACCTGTGCGGGTGGCGATGACCGTGTTGGTGCCTTGGGCGATGTTGGCGAAGGGACCGCCGTGCATGATGGCCGGATTGCCTTCCAGGGACTGGATGAGATTGGGCTTGACGGCTTCCTTGAGCAGGGCTGCCATGGCTCCCTGGGCGTTCAGGTCACGGGCATGGATGGGCTCGCGAGCAAAGGTGAATCCGAGAAAGATGTCTCCCAAGCGGCGTTTCAGGTCCGGAAGATCATCGGCCAGGCAGAGAATGGCCATGATCTCCGAGGCCGCCGTGATGTCAAATCCGGTCTCGCGGGGCACGCCGTGCGCAAGACCGCCCAGGCCGCAGACCAGGCGCCTAAGCGAGCGGTCGTTCATGTCCATGACCCGCTTCCAGGCTACGGTGCGGCCATCGAGATTGAGCGAGCGGCTTTTGCTCTGCAGGTTGTTGTCTATGAGTGCGGCCAGCAGGTTGTTGGCCTTCTCAATGGCGGCAAAATCGCCGGTGAAGTGGAGGTTGATGTCCTCCATGGGCAAAAGCTGCGAGTAGCCGCCGCCGGTGGCGCCGCCCTTGATGCCGAACACCGGGCCGAGCGAAGGTTCGCGCAGCACGACCATGGACTTCTTTCCGATGCGGTTCAGCCCGTCGTTCAACCCGATGGACACGGTGGTCTTGCCTTCGCCGGCCGGGGTCGGGGTGATGGCGGAGACGAGGATGAGCTTACCGTACTTGCACTGGTCTTTTTCAGCCAGCGCCAGCGGGAGCTTGGCTTTGTACTTGCCATAGGGTTCGAGCTGGTCGTCCCCTAGGCCGAGTTTTGCCGCGATGTCGCGGATGTGATGCATCTTGGATTTTTGGGCGATGGCGATGTCGGACTGCACGGCCTTGGGCATGAGGCTCTCCTGGCTTATTTGTGATCGGGGCAGAAGGGGCAGAGGCACTGTTCGAGTTCGAGTTCGTAACCGAAACGCTCCAGCACGGTTTTGCGGCAAATCTCTACCAGCTCGAGCACGTCCCGGCATGTGGCGTTGTCCACGTTGATGATGAATCCGGCGTGTTTTTCCGATACCTGCGCACCGCCCACGCGCAGACCCTTGAGGCCAGCCTGGTCAATGAGCTGGGATGCGTAGGCTCCCTCGGGGCGCTTGAAGACGCTGCCTGCGGACGGAAATTCGAGCGGCTGCTTATCCTTGCGCCTGGCCAGTATTTCCTTGCGTCTGGCGAGGAGGGGCTTAGGGTCGGATTGCGGCAGCTCCCAGGTTCCGGACAGCACGACCGCCTCGCGCAGGGCCAGGGCCTGGCGGTAGCCGAATCCGCATTCAAGTTTGGGAATGTCGATCACGCGCCCGTCCCGGGTCAGAACCGTGACGCTGACGAGGTGGTCCGAGATTTCGTGGCCGTAGGCTCCGGCGTTCATGTACAGCGCCCCGCCGAGGGTCCCGGGGATGCCCGAGAGACATTCGATTCCGCCCAGGCCCTCGCGCACGCATTCCAGAACCCAGGCGTCCATGGTTTTTCCGGCCTGTGCGCGCACTGTGCCGCCGTCACGGACTGAGGCCGTCATTTCGCTGGTGGAGATGATGGGCAGCAGGATTTCGCTGTCCGGGAAAAGCGTGTTGGCTCCGCCGCCGTGAATCCAGAACGCAGTGTTTTCGGCGCGGTATCGACGCACGATTTCAGCCAGCTCCTGCGGATTTTCCGGGAAAAATATATTTTTTGCCACGCCTCCGATGCGGAAGGTGCAGTAGTTCTTGAGGGGGACGTTTTTTAAGTGCTTCATGCTTTTTAGCCTTGGTACTCCCGCTGCCTGAAGGGTGCAATATTGCGGTGCGGCCTTTGACCATGTAGGGAATAGTAAACCTTGCCGGCCAAATCGGAATGAGCGCTGTTTTCGTGAGCAGGAACCGGCACGTTTTTTTGACGTATTCCTGAGCTGCCGTCGATTTAAAATAAAATTTCAATCATTCGAGATCATTATGAAGCTTTCCGCGAAATCCAGATATGCGTCCCGAATCCTGCTTGACCTGGCGCTGCACAACGAGGGCGTTCCTCATCGCGTGAACGACATTTCCGAGCGCACTGGAATCACCGTGCCGTTCATCGAACAAATCATCAAGCCTCTGAAGCATGCGGGAATGGTCACGAGCAAGCGTGGGGCATCCGGCGGACACCAGTTGAGTCGTTCGCCGGAGAGTATCACGCTTGGAGACATCGTGCGCATCATGGAAGGCTCGGTGGAGCTTTCGGCCTGCCTGAGCACGCCGGAGCTGTGTGAAAAGACGGACGTCTGTCTCACCCGGGCGGCCTGGCAGCGGGCTACGGACGCCATGCTGCGCGAGCTGGACACCATCAGTCTGGCCGAATTGGCCCAGGGCGCCCCCAATTGTTGCCAGCTAAGCGACGACTATTTCGAGCGCGACAGCTAGTTCCCTGTTTGACAAAGATTTTTTCCCCTGTCAGAAATCGCGGCTGCGCATATTTGGTGCGAAACTTTCTGCATCTGGAGGCATCATGAGCATTCCTTCCGGTTTTCAATTTTCCACTGCGCAGTGCGGTTTCAAACGACCGGGGCGCTCGGATCTGGGGCTGGTGGTCAGCACTGTCCCGGCTGTTGCAGCCGGAGTCTTCACCACCAACCGTTTTCAGGCCGCTTCCGTTCTTGTGGCCCGGGACATCCTTGAAGAAAATCCCTCGGGCATTCGTGCCATCGTGGTGAATTCCGGGCAGGCCAACGCATGTACCGGTCAGGAAGGCATTGCGAACTGCCGGGGCACCCTCGAGATGCTGTCCGCCCTCGGTCTTGATGCTTCCGCGATTCTGCCCGCTTCCACGGGAGTTATCGGCGACCAGCTCAAGATGGAGCTATGGGAGAAGGGGGTTCCCGCCCTGCGAGACAATCTTGGCCGGGTGGGGCTGGTGGACATGGCCCGGGCGATCATGACCACGGACACTTTTCCCAAGCTCGCCGCGCGCGAGGTTCGGCTTTCTTCCGGCACGGTCCGGCTGGCCGGTTTTTGCAAGGGCGCAGGCATGATCTGTCCGAACATGGCCACCATGCTCGGCTTCATCCTGTGCGATGCCGGTGTGGAGCCGGAATGGTGGCAGGGCGCTCTGGCCCGCTGCGCGGACAAAAGCTTCAACGCCATCACCGTTGACGGCGACACCAGCACCAACGATTGTGTTCTGGCATTGGCCAACGGCACCGCAGCCAGCGCGCAGGGCGCGGACCTTGATCTTCTGGAGGAGGCGTTGCTCGAAATCTGTCAGGATCTGGCCTACATGATCGTGCAGGACGCCGAAGGCGGAACCAAGGTCATGCGCATCAATGTTCGCGGCGCGGCCAGCATGGCCGACGCGCAGCTTGCCGGGCGGGCGGTGGGCAATTCTCCGCTGGTCAAGACCGCCCTGTATGGCCGCGATCCCAACTGGGGCCGCATCGTGGCCGCTTTGGGTCGCAGCGGTGCAGCGTTTACGCCCGAGGACGTGGTCGTGCGCATCGCGGGCATGACAATTTTCCGTCAGGGTACCCCGGTCAAGGCAGACTGGGACAGCCTCCTGGCCTCGGCTCTGCGCCGGGACATTGTCGATATCGACCTGGAGCTTCATGCCGGAGAGGCTGAGCTTATGCTAATGGCTTCCGATTTCACCGAGGAGTACATCAAGATCAATGCTGAATACCGAACCTGAAGCCAAGGCAATGACGGATCAAACCTGGAAACGCCTGGCCGATTTTGTTTTTGAGCTTGGCATGTTGCGTAAGACTCCGCGCACCGGATACCAGTTTCTTGGTTCGGGCGCTGAAAACGTGGCCGAGCATTCTTTCCGCACGGCCATGATCGGGTACATGCTGGCGCGCAAAGCCGGAGCGGATGTGGCCAGGACCGTTTTCCTGTGCCTCTTCCATGATGTGCACGAGGCCCGCATCGGCGATTTCAACTATGTGAATCGCATCTACAACACGAGCAATCCGGTCCTGGCCTTCACGCACGCCCTGGAGGGCACGGGTTTTCGGGAAGAGGTTCTCGAGCTTTGGCACGAACTTGAGGCTGGCGAGACCCTTGAATCCAGGCTGGCTCAGGATGCGGACCAGCTCGATTTCATCGCCAACCTGAAAGAGGAGCAGGACCTGGGCAATCCTTATGCGTCCAAATGGCTTGATCATGCGGTTTTGCGGCTCAAAACGGACCCGGCCCTGGAGCTTGCCCGGGCCATACAGGCCACGGACCAGTCGGACTGGTGGTTTGTTCGGCCGGACGAGTCCTGGTGGCGCAAGGGGAACGGCAAGCCCCGCCCCTAGCGGACCATGGCAGCGCCAGAAGCAAGCAGATCTCGTCTCGGGAGGGCAGTGTTCAGTTTTTTTCTGGCGCTTTGTCTGCATGTGATTCCTGCCTGGTTTGTCTTTTTCGGGCCTCTTTACGGCTTGCCAAGCGTCCTCGAACTCAACCTCGACACCATCAACATGTACCGCGAACGAATTTTTCGCGAGCAGCAAGCACAGGACGTTTCCCGGCCGGACACGATGCCGTTGCATATCTCCGTTGATGTGCAGGCGCGTCCCGATACACGCAAGCGCGTCTCGAAGCCTCGCAGCGAAGCGGATCTGAAGCGTGCGCGAGCCGTGCAGCGAGCCATCCGGTCCCTGTGGGAAAACATGTCACCCGACAGCACCGGCTATGCTCTGGTCAGCCTCAGCATTCTCGAAGACGGCAGAATCGGCGAGTTTGTGGTCAACAATGTTTCCGGCGACCAGCAATTCCAGGCTTTTCTGCTTTCTTTTCTGTCCACGCTCAAATCCACTTACGGCAATTCAGCCGGACCCGGAGAATCATTGTGGATTGAGTGTGAATTCGTGATTCAACCATTGGCGCGCAAGGGGGCCTCATGATTGTCGCGGTCATGTCCGATACGCATCTGGATCAACCGGACAACCTGCTGGCCGCGATTTTCGAGCGTCATTGCCGTGATGCCGACGTGCTTCTGCATTGCGGGGACTGCGTGAGTGAAGAGACATGGTCATTTCTCAATTCCCATCCCAGATTTTATTCCGTGCAGGGTAACTGCGATCTGTCTCCTTTGAACGGAACCCTGCCCGTGCTGCGCGAACTGGAGTTGGAAGGGTTCCGCTTGGGCATGGGCCATGGATGGGGGCCGCGTTCCCGGGTGGGGGATGTCGTTGCGGAACGATTTCAGGGCGTGGATATAGTCTGCTACGGGCACACGCACATTCGTGACTGGAGGCTGTCGCCTGGCGGTGTGCGCTTGCTCAACCCAGGCTCCCTGTTTTGGCCAAGATCCGGTGACGGCGGCATGGCCAGGCTTTATCTGCGAGCCGATCAGGAACCTGAGGTGGAGTGGATAACCATCTGACGGAGCCTTGCTGCCGCGCATGAAAAAAGCCCGCCTCAATCGAGACGGGCTTTTCGCTTTTTGTGGGACGCCAATGGCGGCGTTAATTATCGAGCAGTGCGGGGTTGGTGATGCGAACATCCGCCTTGGCGCGCAGATCCGCGACAAAGGCCTGCACGGTCTGCTCCTCGGCCCGTTCATTGAGGGAGGTCAGCCACAGGTCCTTCTCTGCGGCCCATTCCTCGTCGGCCGGCGGAGTCACCTTGACGGCCTTGGCCAGAACGTATCCTTCGGGGAAGGCATAGGATTCGGGGAGCCAGGAACCGGATTCGGTTTCAAAGGCCTTTGCGGACAAGAGCTGGTTCATGCCCAAGCCGTTTATGGAGCCTTGGCGTCCGAAAGGTTCCGTCTCCTTAGGGGAGGCGTCGGCCAGGGACTCACCCTTTAGCAACAACTCCAGATCCTTGTCTCCGGCGGCTTTGGCCATTTTCAGGGCTTCTTCGCGGGTGATAGCCGCAACGATCTCCGTTCTGACCGCTTCCAGCGGCTGCACGCTTTCAGCCACCTGTTCGCGCTTGGTGGCGAGCAGGTATCCGTTCGCAATGGGCAACGGGGACTGTGTTGTTATGTCCAGGGGCAGGTCGAAGAGCGTCTGCACATTTTCCGGAGAAAGACCGGGCAGTTCTCTTGGTCCCTGATTCTTGGTGAAATAGCCCGTTCCGCGGACTTCAAGCTTCAGGCCAATGGCCTTGGCCACGGCATCGAGAGGCTCACCAACGAGCACCATTTCCAGGGCCTGGTCGAGACGATCCTGAAGTGTTTCCGCCGCGCGATCCTCGGCGATGATGCTGGCGATGTCGGTTGCGACAGACTCGAAATCCTCGTATCCCGCGCTTTTGACGTCTTCAACGTAAATCAGGTGGAAACCGAACTGGGTGCGGACCGGTTCACTGACCGCGCCTTTTTCAAGGGCGAAGGCTGCGTCCTCGAAGGGCTTGACCATCCTGCCGCGTCCGAACCAGCCAAGCTCTCCGCCGGTCTGTGTGCCGGAGGGATCCTCGGTGTATTTTGCGGCGACCTCGGCAAAGGATTTGCCTGCAGCCAGGTCTTTCTGGGCGGCCTTGATGGTCTGCATGGCCTTTTCCACACCCGCTTCATCGGCGCCTTCGTCAACACGCACGAGAAGGTGGCGGGCCTTGACCTGCTCTTCTACCTTGAACTGCTCCTTGTGTTCGGCGTAGTACTTTTCGGTCTCCTCGGGGGAGACGAGCGAAAGGTCGGCCAAGGTCGCGGGATTGAGCAGCAGGTAGTCGATTTTGGCTCTGGCGGGCACGGCATAGTTGGCCTTGCGCGCTTCGTAGTATTCGCTGATGCGCTCTTCCGTGGCGTTGACCTGGTCCTGGTAACGCTCCCATGGGTACATCAGATAGGAAATCACCGCCGTGCTGCGCCCGTATGTGTAGAAGTCGCGGGCCTGGTCCTCGCCGAGACGTCCGGGCAGGCCGACGTAGGAACGCAGCTTGTCCATGGTCATTCCGCGCATGTATTCGGACTCGAATTTGCCGGGAGTGAGGTTGTTGGCACGCAGCACGTTCTGGTAGGCGCCCGGGTCAAAGACTTTGCTTTCGTTCTGGAAGGCGGGGATGAGATGAATTTCCTTGGCCAGCTCTTCCTTGGAAACGGTCAGGCCGAGCTTGGCCGCTTGCTGCAGCATCAGCTCCTCGATGATCATTTGTTCGAGGATCTGCCGTTTGAAACCCATCTGGGCCAGGACTTCCGCCGTCAGGCCGGGATTCTGGCTACGGGCGAGTTCGAGGCTGCGCTGCAAACGCTCCTGAAAAGGCTGGAAATGAATGGGGGAATCATTGACCGTCGCGATGACCGTGGTGTTGTCATTCTGCGTGCGGTTCATGCCAAAGGCCAAGACAAACACGGCGATGATGATGCCGAAGAGGATTTTTATACCCCAACTTTGGGCGCCCTGGCGCAGGATATCAAGCATGGAATCTCCGACAAAGAGTCTGAAGTTAAAAATAATGGGAACTGTCCCGAGAGACTTTTATTTTTGCCTGTCGTTGACGTAATTTAGCAAACCGCCAGCCTTGATAATGGCTATTTCATTACCCGTCAAATCGTGGGTCAGCGTGAGCTGCCTGCCGTCCGAAGTCGAGGCCGAAAGAGCCGCTCCGGGTGCGAGAGCGTCGAGCCCTATACGGAGCACATCGCCCTGGGCCAGCGCGTCGTAGTCGGCCTCGTTGGCGAGCATCAGGGGGAGGATGCCGAAATTGATCAGGTTTGCCTTGTGAATGCGGGCAAAGGATTTTGTCAGAACCACCCGGACTCCCAGATGACGGGGTGCCAGCGCCGCATGCTCACGGCTGGATCCCTGTCCGTAGTTCTCGCCGCCAAGGATGAGCCCTTGGCCGGCGGCTTCAGCCCGGGCCACGAAGTCCTTGTCCACGCGTTCGAAGACATGCCTGCTGATGGCCGGAATGTTGGAGCGCAGGGCGGTGATGGCCGCACCGGCGGGCATGATGTGGTCGGTGGTGATGTTGTCCGCGACCTTGATCAGCACGGGCAGATCCAGGACCTTCGGCAACCTGTCGAAGGGCGACAGGGGCACGATGTTGGGTCCGCGCATGATTTCAACCTCGCCCCCATCCTTGGGCGGGAAGGCGAAAAGGTGGCGGATGGACGGTGCCAAGGCCGGCAGGGAAGGCTTGGAAACAGTCTTGGTCCAGGTCGCAGGATCGGTGAACTTGCCGTTCAGGGCGCAAAAAGCGGCAGTGATGGGGCTCACGAGATAAACCTGTCCGTCCTGGGTTCCGCTGCGACCCTCGAAGTTACGGTTGAAGGTCCGGGCGCTGACGCCGCCGCTCGAAGGTGAGCCGCCCATGCCTATGCACGGGCCGCAGGAGCATTCCATGAGTCGTCCGCCGGCATCGAGGATGAGATCGAGCAGGCCTTCGCTCATGAGCATCTTGAGCACCTGCTTGGAGCCCGGAGACAGAAGCAGGTCGGTATTCGGGGCGATGTGTTCGCCCTTGAGGATCTGGGCCACGCTCTGCAGGTCCGAGTAGGAGGAGTTGGTGCAGGAACCGATGGCCACCTGATCGACATTCATTCCGTCCAGTTCGGCCACGGGGACGACCCTGTCGGGCATGTGCGGCCGGGCGGCCAGGGGAACGAGGGTGCTGAGGTCGATGACGATTTCCCGATCATACGTCGCGCCTTCGTCGGCGGCCAGGGGCGTGAAGTCGCTTTCCCTGCCCATGAGCGCAAGAAATGCGCGAGTCTGCTCGTCGCTTGGGAAGATGGAAGCCGTTGCGCCCAGTTCCGCGCCCATATTGGTGATGGTCGCGCGTTCCGGTACGCTCAGGGTGGCCACGCCCGGGCCATGGTATTCCATGACCGCGCCCACGCCGCCCTTAACGGTCAGGATGCCGAGCAGGTGCAGGATGACGTCCTTGGCCGAGGCATGACCGGTCAGCTGTCCTTCAAGCCGGATCTTGAAGACCTTGGGCATGGTGATGGTGTAAGGCTCTCCGGCCATGGCCAGCGCAACCGAGAGGCCGCCGGCGCCCATGGACAGGCTGCCGATGCCGCCGGCTGTCGGCGTGTGGGAGTCGGATCCGATGAGGGTTTTGCCTGGAATCGCGAAATTTTCCAGATGCAGTTGGTGGCAGATGCCGGTGCCGGGAGGGGAGAAGACGATTCCGTACTTGGCAGCCACGCTACGCAGGTAACGGTGGTCGTCGGGATTGCGAAAGCCCATCTGCAGGGTGTTGTGATCGACATAGCTGACGGAAAGCTCCGTCTTCACCCGTGGCAGGCCAATGGCCTCCCACTGCAGGTACGCCATGGTCCCGGTGGCATCCTGGGTCAGGGTTTGGTCTATCTTGATGGCCACTTCGTTTCCGGGCTGCATATCGCCTTCAACGAGGTGCGCCGCGATGATCTTCTGAGTAAGGTTTTGGTTCATGCGCGCTCCTTCAATTTAGCCGTTGAATATTTTTGAAAAAAGGCTCCCAGCCGAAGCTGGGAGCCTGAATCGTTGGGCTTACCAAGTGGATGCAAGCCGTCTGAGCTTGACTTGCAGAATCTGAATTTCAGTGTCCAGGCGCAGTTTGTCCTGCTGCAGCCGGAAAATGTCCTCGTGAAAAGTAATGCCGCTCGCGGGGTCTTCGCGTTGCAGCAATTCCTTGACCTTAGCCTGGGCTTCGGCCTGCTCGGCTCTGAACCTGCCGATTTCCTTTTCAATGGTCTCAATCTGTTGTGATTCTGATTCTTTTACGCTTTGGCTTGTCATCGTGAGTTTCGTCTACCTGTTCTTCGATCCGTGCGGAATTTATGAAGTTTTGAGGACATGGAAGGTTCATGAAAATTTTCCAGAACCAGGGCCAGGCCGATGAGATGTTGTCCGCATTGGTCATGCAGACCCCCGGATGGGTAAAGGAAATGAGCGATCCGGCCAGAGTCCAGTAGGGACCCGGGCTTTGCCAAGGCGATTCGCTGACTTTCTTGGCGTTGGCCAGTCCGAGCTGCAGCAGTCCCGGCTCAATGGCATATCCGGCACCAAGATTCTCAAGCAGGTCCTGAGCGTAGTCGACATCCTCTCGCGTTGTGTCCAGGGTGATGGCGCACTGGCCGCGCAGTCCCATGGACATGGCCAGCACCAAAGGCAGGTATTCCTGGCAGGAGGTTATGTCTATGGATAGTTTCTGGGGCCTGTGGCCCATGCTCGAGGTGATCTGACCGCCCTGGACGCTGACCCGAAGTCCGAACTCGTGCAGGATGTCCATGATGTCCTGGAGGTGGGGCGCGTAATGGGGCCATTTGCCATGCAGTACGACCTGCCCGTCGGTAAAGAACGGCAGGACCAGCAGATGGAGGCTCATCAGAGGATCGACGGGGATGTCCACCGCCGAGATGTCAAGACTGATGGGCGCGGGAGGGACGATGATGCTCAGCCCCTCGAACTGAAGCTCCGGAATATGCTCCTGCAGAAAACCGATCCCTTTGCGTAGCAGCTTGCTGCTTGAAAAGGATTCATGGAGCAGGATCGAAAGGCCGGACTTGTAGGTCGTGGCTGCGACAACAAGCGCCAGTACGAATTTTTTGGAGACGCCCTTGGGTATGGAGATAGTCTCCGGGAGTTGACCGCTGCTTTCGATCCGGACGGGCAAACCGTAGCTGTGCGGTTCCACGACCGTAAGCCGGGCGCCAAGCTGCGGCAGGAGATCCTGCACCGGCCTGACGTCATGAATCTTGAGTTTCGTGGAACCGGTAAACTTGGCCCGGGTCACCTGTCCGAGGGCAAGGCACAGCAGGAGGTAGAAATGGAATTTGCTCTGCCCGGCATAGATGATCTTGTTGTCCATGGACCAGGATTCGACGGGCTGGGCTTCGCATTGCCGGTTCTGGAACGTGAGCTTGAACCCGCAGAGGTTCAGGGCATTGATCAATTCGAGGGAAATGTCGTTTCCCTGGAATGGAGCGATGGTCAGCGGCGAGGAGTTCGTGGCTCCGAGAAAAAACATCATGCTGCGCAGGATCTGGTCTCGGGGAGCGTCGAGATCTATTTCCACAGGCTTGCGCCGGGGGAAGAGGCACAGAGGCTTTTCATTGGAGGAATTACGCTCGACCCTGGCGTAGGAGAGGTTGTTTGAGAGGTGGAAGATTTTTTTGAGAATCTGGGGCTCCAGATTGTCGGCCTTGGATGCGTCGCGCCAAACCTGCCACAGCACTTTTTCCTGGTTGGGATCAGTGATGCCGAGATTTTTGGAGCGTCTGGTTGAGGCCGCTCGGGACAAAAGGTTGGTCCGGGTCATGAGAAGGGACACGAGTCTTTCGTCGAGTTGCGCCAGTTCCTGCGTCAGAGATAGAGTATTATGTTTTTCGGCCATGCGAATTCTTTCAGGCTAGGGAGGTTGTTGTCCATGGGTGCATGGACGCATGATGAAAGATGCTATCAAAAGTGTTCTTTAACAATAAGACTTTACGGATTGCAAGCGGTTATTGTTCAATATAATTACAATATGCTGAAATAATATAATAAATTGAAAGAAGTGCTGGAAATAGGCAGCTGGATCCGCTCGATTGCGCGGATCCTGTCAGGCAACGTTTGACGGATAATTGCGCGGTTGATAAAAAAATCACAAAACGGTTGACAAGAAGCTCGTTGGGAAGCAAAAAGGGGTCTCCGTTTTTTTATTTGTGAAAATAAAAACAAACTATATTTAGGAGGATCCACGTTATGGCTCTCGTACCCCCGCATGGTGGAAAAGGTTTGGTTTGCTGTCTGCTTCAGGGTGCCGAATTGGCTGCCGAGCAGAAAAAGGCCGAAGGACTGAAGAAGATCGACATCAGCCCCCGCGCCAAAGGCGACCTGATCATGATGGGCATCGGCGGCTTCAGCCCGCTGAGCGGCTTCATGACCAAGGCTGACTGGAAGTCCGTGTGTGAAAATTTCACCTTGGCTGACGGCACCTTCTGGCCCGTGCCCGTGACCCTGGATGTGGATGAAGAAGTGAAGGTTGGCGAAGAGATCGCTCTGTTCGACCCCAAGAAGGGCGTCTTCATGGCCACCATGAAGGTCACCGAAGTTTACGAAATGACTGACGCCGACAAGAAGTGGGAATGCGAGAAGGTCTACAAGGGTCAGGGCGAAGAGTCCGCCGATGACAAGTTCTGGGACATCGCACCCAAGGATCACCCCGGCGTGCAGATGGTTTTGGCCCAGAAGAAATACAACGTTGCCGGCCCTGTCAAAGTTCTCTCCGAAGGCGACTATCGCGACAGATTCCCCGGTTGCTACATGTCCCCTGCCGAAGCCCGCGCCACCTTCGAAGAAAAGGGCTGGAGCAAGGTTGCCGCCCTGCAGCTGCGTAACCCCATGCACCGCTCTCACGAATATCTGGCCAAGATCGCTGTCGAAGTATGTGACGGCGTTTTCATTCACTCCCTGGTCGGCAACTTGAAGCCCGGCGACATCCCGGCCGAAGTTCGCATCAAGTGCATCGACACCCTCATTGACAAGTACTTTGTCAAGGCCAACGTCGTTCAGGGCGGCTACCCTCTCGACATGCGTTATGCCGGACCCCGTGAAGGCCTGCTGCACGCCACCTTCCGCCAGAACTACGGCGTTTCCGACATGCTGATCGGCCGCGACCATGCAGGCGTTGGTGACTTCTACGGCCTGTTCGAAGCCCAGGAAATCTTTGACCGCGTTCCCAAGAACCTGGGCGTTGGCAAGGATCTGATCACCCAGCCCATGAAGATCGACTGGACCTTCTACTGCTACAAGTGCGACGGTATGGCTTCCCTGCGCACCTGCCCGCACAGCAAGGATGACCGCGTCGTTCTGTCCGGCACCAAGCTGCGCAAGGCTCTGTCCGAAGGCGCCGAGGTTGTTGATCACTTCGGTCGTGACGAAGTCCTCGTCATCCTGCGCGAGTACTACTCCACTTTGACCGAGAAGGTCGAAGTGAAGATGCAGGGTGCCGCTTCCGGCGCAGCCATGTAGTTTTGATTTCAACCAACAGGGCGGACTTTTGTCCGCTCTGTTGATTTGGCCTTGCGACTTGAAGTCCGGCATGGCCTATGATTGTCAATATGCGGCTTGACACGGCAAAAGGGCTTTGATAAAAGATTCACAAGCGAAAAGCTTGTGTACAATTTTTGTTTGTTTCGGGCCTGTGGCTAAGTTGTTTTAAACTCTTTATTCGGAGGAATTATGCCAACCTTTGTTGATCCAGCAAAGTGTGATGGATGCAAGGGCGGTGAAAAGACTGCCTGTATGTACATCTGTCCTAACGACCTGATGATCCTGGACCCTGTAGAGATGAAGGCTTACAATCAGGAGCCGGCCGCTTGCTGGGAATGTTACTCCTGTATCAAGATTTGTCCCCAGGGCGCGATCACCGCTCGTCCGTATGCTGACTTCGCCCCCATGGGCGGTACCTGCATCCCGCTGCGCGGTGCAGAAGACATCATGTGGACCGTTCAGTTCCGCAATGGCGAAGTAAAGCGCTTCAAGTTCCCCATCCGCACCACTGTGGAAGGTTCCATCAAGCCCTTCGAAGGCAAGCCTGAGGCCGGGAACCTGGAAGATGAACTTCTGTTCACTGAGACCGCTTTGGCCACACCCAAAGAAGCTCTTGGCCAGAAGATTGAAATCGGTGAAGCAGACCTGAAGGTCACCTTCAAGTCGGCCGTCGCCTAATTCGGCGCTTTAAACGAAAGAAATTTCAGGAGGAACATATGCCTCAGATTCCTGTTAAAGACGTGATCAAGGGCCTTGCCTGCGCAGAGCCCGAACTCGTTGAGATTGATACCGACATTCTTATGGTCGGTGGTGGTATGGGTAACTGCGGAACTGCCTTTGAGGCAGTGCGCTGGGCCGACAAAGTTGGCGGCGACATCAAGATTCTCATGGTTGACAAGGCTGCTGTCGATCGCGGCGGCGCGGTTGCTCAGGGTCTTTCCGCCATCAACACTTATATCGGCGAAAATGATGTCGACGACTATGTCCGCATGGTCCGCACCGACCTCATGGGTATTGTTCGCGAAGACTTGATCTACGATCTTGGCCGCCACGTGGATGACTCCGTTCATCTGTTCGAAGAATGGGGCCTGCCTTGCTGGGTCAAGAAAGACGGCAAGAACCTGGACGGCGCTCAGGCCAAGAAAGAGGGCATGTCCCTGCGCACCGGCGCGGCCCCTGTCCGTTCCGGCCGTTGGCAGATCATGATCAACGGTGAGTCCTACAAGGTCATCGTTGCTGAAGCCGCAAAGAACGCCCTTGGTTCCGATCGTTACTTGGAGCGTATTTTCATCGTTAAGCTGCTGCTTGACGCCAATACGCCCAACCGTATCGCCGGTGCTGTCGGTTTCTCGGTTCGCGAAAACAAAGTGTACGTCATCAAAGCCAACGCCATGTCCGTTGCATGCGGCGGCGCTGTCAACGTTTACCGTCCCCGCTCCACTGGTGAAGGCCTTGGTCGCGCATGGTACCCCGTATGGAATGCTGGTTCCACCTACACCATGTGTGCTCAGGTTGGCGCTGAAATGACCATGATGGAAAACCGCTTCGTACCTGCCCGTTTCAAAGACGGTTACGGTCCGGTCGGCGCATGGTTCCTGCTTTTCAAGGCCAAAGCCACCAACGCCAAGGGTGAAGACTACTGTGTCACCAACCGCGCCATGCTGAAGCCTTACGAAGATCGCGGTTACGCCAAGGGTCACATCATTCCGACCTGTCTGCGCAACCACATGATGCTTCGCGAAATGCGCGAAGGTCGCGGCCCCATCTACATGGACACCGCCACCGCCCTGCAGACCACCTTCAAGGATCTGTCCAAGGCCGAGCAGAAGCATCTTGAGTCCGAAGCTTGGGAAGACTTCCTGGATATGTGCGTTGGTCAGGCCAACCTCTGGGCCGCCATGAACATCAAGCCCGAAGAGCGCGGTTCCGAAATCATGCCCACTGAGCCTTACCTGCTCGGTTCGCATTCCGGTTGCTGCGGTATCTGGGTTTCCGGTCCGAACGAGCCTTGGGTTCCCGAAGAGTACAAGGTCAAGGCTGACAACGGCAAGGTGTACAACCGCATGACCACCGTAAACGGTCTGTGGACTTGTGCTGACGGCGTTGGCGCTTCCGGCCATAAGTTCTCCTCCGGTTCTCACGCTGAAGGCCGCATCGTTGGTAAGCAGATGGTCCGTTGGGTTGTGGATCACAAGGATTTCAAGCCCACGCTGGCTGTTTCCGCTGCAGATCTGAAGAAGGAAATCTACGAGCCTTGGTACACCTACGAGCAGTTCAAGGGCGCTTCCACTGACCCGGTAGTCAACCCGAACTACATCTCCCCCAACAACTTCATGATGCGCCTCATCAAGTGCACCGATGAATACGGCGGAGGTTGCGCTACCCTGTATACCACTTCCGACAGACTGCTCGACACAGGCTTTGCTCTGCTCGACATGCTGGAAGAAGACTCCAAGAAACTGGCGGCTCGCGACCTGCACGAATTGCTTCGTTGCTGGGAGCAGTATCACAGACTGTGGACCGTTCGTCTGCACATGCAGCACATTCGTTTCCGTCAGGAAAGCCGTTACCCCGGTTTCTACTATCGCGCAGACTTCATGGGTCTGGACGATGCCAAGTGGAAGTGCTTTGTTAACTCCAAGTTCGACCCGGCCACTGGCGAAACCGAGATCTTCAAGAAACATTACTACCAGATCATCCCTGTCTAGTTTATGGGCCAAAAGGCTGCGGGACCATCCCGCAGCCTTTTTTCTCTATCAGGAAATAGAATGGTCTATGCATGATCTGTAACCTCTGGTAGTTATAGATTATGCTTGGGCCATTCTATTCATTTTTACGGCCTTCAACTTATGTGCTCTGGGAGGAATCGAATGGCTAGCAACAGCATACTTGTCATCGGTGGTGGCTTCGCAGGACTCACCGCCGCCCTCGAGGCCGCTGAGATCGGTCATGAGGTCTTCATCATCGAGAAGACCCCATTTCTGGGTGGACGTGTTATGCAGCTGAACAAATATTTCCCGAAGCTGTGTCCACCTTCATGCGGTTTGGAAATTCAGTATCAGCGGATCAAGAACAACCCCAATGTGAAGTTTTTTACCCTGGCCGAAGTGACCAAGGTAGACGGCACCGTTGGAAATTACGAGGTTACGGTACAGATCAAACCGCGCTACGCTGGCCCCAGCAGCCCTGATCTTTCCGATTTGTGCGACGATCTTTCCACGGAAGTTGTCAACGACTACGAGTTCGGTTTGGCTACGCGCAAACCCGTTTACATGGATGCGCCTTTTGCCTTCCCGCAGCGTTATGTTGTGGACAAGGCCAGCTTGAGCGACTCTGACAAGAGCAAAGTCCAGAAATGCGACTATCTTGATCTGACAGAGGAAGAAAAGAGCATCACCTTGAGCGTTGGCTCCATCATTATCGCTACAGGATGGAAGCCTTATGATGTGACGAATCTGTCAAATCTGGGCGCGGGCGCGGTCAAAAACTGCATTTCCAACATGCAGATGGAACGCCTTGCATCACCTTACGGTCCGACGAACGGCAAGATTCTTCGGCCTTCCGACGGCCGTGTGCCCACAAAGATCGCTTTCGTGCAGTGCGCTGGCTCTCGCGACGAGAACCATCTCCATTATTGTTCCTATATTTGCTGCATGGCTTCCTTGAAGCAGGCACAATATGTTCGTGAACAGTATCCTGACGCTGAAGTGACAATCTATTACATTGATCTGCGGACTCCTGGCCGCTACGACAATTTCGCCAAGAAGATTCTGGCAGATGAAAAGATCTTTGCCGTCAAAGGCAAGGTCGCTGCTGTCGAACAGGACAAAGCAGGCGATGACGTGTGGGTTACCGTGGAAGATGCGGTGACGTGCTCCAAGTCTGTCGAACGTTTCGATCTCGTGGTTCTGGCCACAGGAATGCAGCCCAGCCTGGCCGGCGCTTCCCTGCCTGTAGATGTCCCGGTTGATGCCGAAGGGTTCATCGTTGGAGGGGAGGAAAAAGGTATTTTTGCCGCGGGCTGTGCCAAACAACCTCTGGACGTTATGAAGTCGGCCCAGTCTGCCACCGGGGCAGCGATGAAAGCGATCCAGACGGTGAGAGGGAGGTAGGTCATGGCCGACAAGATTGGTGTATATTTTGACGAATCAAGCCTTGGCGGGGTTCTCGACATCCAGAAACTGTGCGATGGCGTACAGAAAAAATGGAGCGGTTGCTGCCCCGTTGTCAAGGTGCATCCGAGGCTGGCTACTGCCGAAGGAAGGGCAATGATCCAGGCAGACATCGATGCCGGCCTGATCAATGCTGTCTGCGTCTGCGGTACTTCGCCTCGCGTGGATTGGGAATTTTACAAGTTTGGGCAGGACATCCTGGTTGACCGGGTCAATCTGCGCGAACTCTGCGTGCTTTGCTACGAGGATCCAAGCAAGGAAAAGGTCGCTCCTGGAACGACTCCTGAGTTGCTTTTCAAGATGGCCAACGACTATGTGAACATGGGCGTCGTAAAATTGCAGAAAGCCGCGGTTCCCGAAGATGGCGGAATCGAAGTCGTCAACCGGGTGCTGGTCATCGGTGGCGGCTGGGCAGGCATGAGCGCCGCTCTTGATGTTGCTGCCGTCGGATACGACGTGACATTGGTTGAAAAGAAAGAAATGCTTGGTGGCGCAGCCGCCGGCATGTACAAGACCATTCCCTTTTCCTTTCCCTATGACGCGGCTCATGCCACGGGTGTGGAAAAGAAGATCGCCCAGGTGCAGGCTTCGGACAAAATCGAAGTGCTTCTTGAGTCCGAAATCGCCGGCATTGCCGGAGCTCCAGGCAATTACGAAGTGACCGTGAAGGTCGGCAAGGAAGAACGTGTCGTGGCCGTCGGTTCAGTGGTTATCGCCACCGGCTGGGTCCCACAGGATACCGCCTTCCTGAAGCCGTTCGGCTACGGGAAGCTTCAGAATGTGGTTACTTCCCGTGAGTTCGAGATGATGGCCAAGGCTGGTTCCGTTGTGCGCAAGAGTGATGGCGCCAAGCCTGCAAAGGTCATGTTCCTGCTCGGATTCGGCGACAAGCTCGCTCCCTTCGAGGTCAAGGAACAGGAGGCCCGCGCCGCAGCGCTGGCCGCTGCGGAGGTGAAGGAAGCTGACGACACGCCCAAAACCAACTTCGTCAAGCAGGATACCTACAAGCATTTGTCCTACAGTTCCGAGCTGACGTCGCTGACTGCCCTGAAGCAGGCGAACTACGTCCGCGAATTCATTCCCGGCGGCGTGGCCATGGTGGTCTACGAGCACATGATGGTCCCCGGCTTGAACGAGCTTTATTACAAGGCTGCGCAGAACGATCCGAGCGTCATGATGACCAAGGGCGTGATCAGTGAAGTCCGCGACGGTGGCGATGGCGACATCGTGGTGGTTCTTGAGGACACCCTCCTTGGAGCAAAGGTCGAGATCGAGGTGGACATGCTGGTGCTGCCCACGGCCATGGTGCCCACTACCGCACTTGATCCGATCCTCAAGCTCAAATACCGTCAGGGCCCTGCCATGCCTGACCTTGAGCTGTTCAGCGGATACGCCGATTCCAACTATATCTGCTTCCCCTATGAAACTCGCCGCACCGGCATTTATGCCGCCGGGAGCGTGCGCCAGCCCATGACCATGGCCACGGCCGAAGTCGATGCTGCAGGCGCGGCCCTGAAAGCGGTTCAGTGTCTTGAATCATCTAACAGAGGCATGGCGGTTCATCCGCGTTCGGGCGATCTGTCCTTCCCGAAGTTCAACCTGGTGCGTTGCACACAGTGCAAGCGCTGCACGGAAGAATGTCCTTTCGGAGCTCTGGACGAGGACGAAAAGGGCAACCCGATGCCCAATACCTCGCGTTGCCGTCGTTGTGGAACGTGCATGGGTGCCTGCCCTGAACGCGTCATCTTCTTCGACAACTACAACGTCGATCAGATCGGATCCATGATCAAGCAGGTCGAGGTTCCCGATGACATGGAAGTGGGCGGCCCGCGCATGCTCATTCTTGCCTGTGAGAACGACGCCTATCCGGCCCTCGACATGGCCGCCCTGCGCGGCAAGAAGTGGAGCCCCTACGTGCGCATCGTTCCGGTGCGTTGCCTTGGTTCGGTCAATACCATCTGGATCGCCGATGCCATGTCCAAGGGCACTGACGGCTGCCTGCTCCTGGGCTGCAAGTACGGTGAAGATTACCAGTGCCACTTCGTCAAGGGATCGGACCTGTGCAGTCGCCGTATGGCCAACATTGGTGAAACCCTGGGCAAGCTTGGCATTGAAACCGAACGGGTACAGCAGATGCAGGTCGCCATTGACGAATACGACAAGGTTCCCGGCATGATTGACGAGTTTGTTGATGCGATCACCAAGCTTGGTCCCAACCCGTTCAAGGGATACTAGGAGGAGCATGTATGTCCAAAACAATTAAGATTGAGCCTAATCTGCAGTTCGTCAAGGAACTGCAGGAGGTGGGTGGTGCGGATCTCAAGAAGTGCTACCAGTGCGCTACCTGCTCTGTCGCATGCCCCATGTCTCCTGCGGACAATCCCTATCCGCGCAAGGAAATGGTCTGGGCCCAGTGGGGTCTCAAAGACAAGCTGGTCAACGATATCGACATCTGGTTGTGTCACAATTGCGGAACCTGTTCCGAACTGTGTCCTCGCGGAGCAAAACCTGGAGACCTGCTGGGCGCCCTGCGCAACATGACCTACCGCAAGCTGGTGAAGCCTGCCATTATCGGCGAGTGGATGAGTTCGCCCAAGCACCTGCCCATCCTGGCAGGTATTCCGATGGCCATTTTCGCCTTTATCTGGATGATCCGTGCCGCCCTTGTGGGCTCTTTTTTCCCGCTCACTGAAAACGGCAAGATCGTTTATGGCAACCTCTTCCCCGGCGATTTCACCATTGACCCCCTGTTCGGACTGGTTGCCATCTTCGTGGCCATCTGCTTCGGGCTTGGGATCAAGAACATGATCGACGGGTTCAAGGCCAACGTGACCGAGACGTTCGTCATCGGATACAAAAAGCCGACCTTGAAAGACGCGATCATCGCGACGATCAAGTACGATGTCCTCCAGCATTCCCGTTTCAAGAACTGCGTGGACAGCCCCGCTGACGAAGAAAGGGTCAAGGGTCATCAGATCCTGTTTTACGGATTCGTGGCCTGCGCCATCGTCACGTCCATCGTGGCCGTGGCTCACTGGGGCGGCAAGGTCATTCCCCTGCTGGCACCAGTCGGTCATACGCCCATGCCTCTCTGGCACCCGGTCAAGATCCTGGCCAACGTGGGCGCGGTGCTGCTGGTGACCGGTCTCACTCTGCTGACCCGTCGGCGCTTGAATTCGGACACCAGAAAGTCCGTTTCCAACTACTATGACTGGTATCTGCTCGGTGTGATCTGGGTTGTGACCCTGACCGGCATCGGCTCCCAGATCTTCCGTCTGGCAGGCGTCGCGCCTCTGGCCTTCTTCACGTACTATCTGCATCTGGTCAGCATCTTCATGCTGATTGCGTATCTGCCTTGGTCCAAACTTGGGCATTTGGTGTATCGCACCACAGCGCTCATTTATGCACGGTATATCGGTCGTTTGCCCATTGACGAAAAACTCATCGAAGATGACAAAATCTTTGTTATTTAATTAAAGGAGGACACCATGTCTGAAGCTCGCAAGATTTTTCCCATGGATACTTTTGTGGCCTACCTGAAGGGTGATGGCAACGCTTCCGTTGCCGAAATGCTGGGCTATCTGACCCAGAAAGACCTGGATGGCGATTCCACTCCTTTTGCCGCGGCTCTTGCCAAGGCATGGATTTATGAGCAGCATCCTGAATTGACCAAGATGTCCAAGGGGCAGATGGTCGAGTTGGGCCAGTCCGTCTCCGTCGCGCCCATGCCTGTCAAGGCCAAGGCCGAAGTGGACGAAGTCTTCGCCAAACTGGCCGACTACAAAGGCCAGATCAACGCCAAGAGCGCCAAGGTCGAAGAACTGACCAAGGCCCTGGCTGCCAAGGATGCCGAGATTGCGGCCCTGAGCGCCAAGGTCAAGGAATTCGAAGGACAGAAGAAGGGCGAAGCCGAAGCTCTGTTCGTGACCACTGAAGCCCGTATTGTCGAGTTCACCGGCAAGCTCGAAGCCCTGCTGAAGGAAGTTGAAGAAGTGAAGAAGACCGGTGTGGTTGTTGCCGGCGTTGCCGGTGTTGCCGCTGCCGCCGGTGCAGCAGCTCCCGCCGCTGCCGAAGCCGCAGGCGCCCCGGCCGAAACTGCCGCTGGTACCGATTTCGGTTTCGCCGGTGGATCGCAGGACCCCTTCGCCGACTCCAACTGGTAGAAGCGCATTCGCATCACTGCCTCAAAGGCTCCTCCTCCGGGGGGAGCCTTTTTATTTTCAGCCTGAAGCGCGGGCTGAAAACATTGCAAGAAGAGCTCGATTTTGGGAAGTTGCCGGATCGATTACGAGAACAGGAGGGGCTGATGAAATACTGGTTGATGAAGACCGAGCCGGGATGTTTTTCCATCGATGATCTGGCGGCCGCATCCGGACAGACGTCGAGCTGGGATGGCGTGCGCAATTTCCAGGCGCGCAATTTCATGCGCGACCAGATGAGCCTGGGCGATCTGATCCTTTTTTATCACAGCGTAAAAAATCCTGGAGTGGTGGGCATCGCCAGGGTGGTGCGCGAAAGTTACCCCGACCATACGGCTTTTAATCCTGAGGATCAGCACTTTGATCCCCGTTCTACGCCCGAAAACCCGTTGTGGTTCATGGTCGATGTGCAGTTCGTTGAGAAATTTTTGCATCCGGTCCCGCTTGGTTCGTTGCGCGGTGTGAAAGGACTTGAAGGGATGGAACTTTTAAAAAAAGGTTCACGTCTGTCAGTCATGCCCGTGACGGAAGAAGAATTCGGGATAGTCGCCCGTCTTGGGCGGCAGTGATTTAGTTGGGCTGGTGTGACGAGTTCATTGACCTGGCTGTGATGTGATCGCGGAAGGCTAGGCTGTGAGCAAAAAAGCCACGCCGTTTTTCACGACGTGGCTTTGTCTGTCCAAAACAAGTGGCGAGAGGCTAATGCCCTCCGCCCAGATATGCCTGCTGCACCTGTTCGTTCTTGAGCAGGTTGGCTGCCGAATCAGCCAGCACGATGTTGCCTACTTCCATGACGTAGCCCCTGTGGGCCAGTTTGAGGGCGGCCTTGGCATTCTGTTCGACCAGGATGACGGTCACCCCGGTCTTGTTGATTTCCTTGACGGTGTCAAAGATGGATTTGACCAGGATCGGGGCCAGGCCAAGACTTGGTTCGTCGAGAAGCAGGATCTTGGGGTTGGCCATCAGCGCCCGGCCTATGGCCAGCATCTGCTGTTCGCCCCCGCTCAAGGTTCCCGCCATCTGCTTGCGTCGTTCATGGAGGCGCGGAAAAAGCTGATATATCCACTTCAGGCTATTCTGGATTCGCTCGGTGTTGGTGGACGTGAACGCGCCCAGAATGAGGTTCTCCTGCACGGTCAGGGTCGTGAAGACGCGGCGTCCTTCGGGACTCTGGGTGATCTTGTGTTTCACGATTTCATGCGCAGGCATCTTGTGCAGGGCCGTGTCGCGGAAGAAGATCGTTCCCCCGGTAATGTTGACCAGTCCGCTGATGGCATTGAGCGTGGTCGATTTCCCGGCACCGTTGGCACCGAGTATGGTTACGATTTCCCCTTCTTCAACTTCGAGGTTGATCCCGTGCAGGGCTTCGACGTTGCCATAGTTCACGCGCAGGTTTTCAATTTTGAGCAGCATGTGGGGTCCTTTATTCGTCGGAGTCGACACCGAGGTAGGCTTCGATGACACGCGGGTTTGCCTGGATCTCGGCGGGCGTGCCGGACGCAATTTTTGCACCGTGCTCAAGCACGACCAGGGATGAGCAGACACGCATGACCAGGCCCATGTCGTGTTCGATCAGGAGGACCGTGATGCCTCGATCCTGGATGGCGCGGATCAGGCGAATGAGATCATGGGTTTCCTGGTCGTTCATGCCGCCAGCCGGTTCGTCAAGCACAATGAGCTTGGGCTGGGTGGCCAGGGCGCGGGCGATTTCAAGGAGTCTTTGGTTGCCGTAGGACAAGTTCTTGGCCTTGTTCTTCCATTCGTGGGCCAGGCCCACGAATTCCAGTTCGGCCATGGCCTGACGCATGGACTCGTGTTCCTCGCGTCGCTGGGCCGGAGTGCGGAACATGGCCGCCAGCGAGCCCGACTGCATGCGGCAATGTCCGCCCGCGAGCACGTTTTCAAGGACGCTCATGTTCTGGAACAGGCGAATGGTCTGGAAGGTGCGGGCGATGCCCCGCTCAACTATGGTGTGGGTGGGCAGGCCTACAAGGTTCTGACCGTCGAAGAGGACCGTGCCCGTGTTGGGCTGGTAGTTGCCGGTGATGAGATTGAATACGGTGGTTTTCCCGGCACCGTTGGGCCCGATGAGACCGACGATGCTGCCCGCCTCGACATCAAAGGAAACCTCGTTGACAGCCATGAGGCCGCCAAAGTTCTTGCTCAGGTTTTCTATGGAGAGCAGCGTCATTTTCGACCTCCGGCGGGCAGAAGGCTGGCGACGTCATAATTCTTGGGTCCGGGCGGAAGCAGGCCCTGGTTCCTGAAGATCATCATGAGCACCATGGCCGCGCCAAAGACCAGCATGCGGTATTCGGCCAGACCGCGAAACAGTTCGGGCAGTCCGACCAGCAGGAACGCTCCCAGGATAACGCCGGGAATGCTCCCCGCACCGCCCAGGATGACGATGGTGAAGAGTACGACGGACTCCGCGAAGGAAAATGATTCCGGAGCGATGATGGTCATCTTCGATGCGTAGATGGTCCCGCACATGCCGGCCCACACCGCGCCGATGATGAAGGCCACAAGCTTGTGATGGGCGACGTTGATGCCGCTTCCTCCGGCAGCCACTTCATCTTCCTTGATGTACATGAGCGCCCGTCCGAAACGGGAATGTTCAAGTCGCAAGAGGAGAAAAATGGTAATGGCCGCAAATCCCCAGATCAGGTAAAAAAACTGGTCGGGTTTGGATATCTTGTACCCGAAGACAGTCGGCCGGCTGATGCCGAAGATGCCGTTGGCACCGCCGGTGATGTCGAAGACGTTGTTGATGAGCGCGATGCGCACGATCTCGACGATGCCGATGGTGACGATCAGAAGATAGTCCCCACGCAGGTGAATGATGGGCCTGGCCACGATCATGGCGAAGATTCCGGCCATTATTCCGGCCAGAGGCATGCTCCACAGCACGGGAATGCCGAACATGGTGTTCAGGATGGCTGTGGTGTAGGCGCCGATGGCGTAAAACGCGGCGTGTCCCATGTGGAAAAGGCCGGCATGACCAAGGATGACATTGAGGCTCAGGGCCAGAATGGCGTAGAGTCCGACGTTGTTGAAGACGTCGGTCCAGTATGCGTTCAGGAACAGGGGGCAGGAGGCCATGAGCAGAGAAAAAATTAAGTAGTAGAGCATGTTGCGTGATTTCATACTTTTTCAGCCACCCTTTCTCCTAGAAGGCCCGTGGGCCGGACAATGAGGATCAGGATCAAGACGCAAAAAGCGATGGCGTCTTTCCAGGCGATGGAAATGTACGCCGCGCCGAGAGCTTCGATGACGCCCAGCAGCAAGCCGCCGACCATGGCTCCGGGAATGTTGCCGATGCCGCCCAGGATGGCTGCAGTGAAGGCTTTGAGGCCGAACATCCAGCCCATGCTGAAATTGATCTGCCCGTAATACAGGCCGACCATGAGCCCGGCCGCACCGCCAAGCGCCGGGCCGATGCAGAAGACCAGCATGATGACCCGGTCAACGTTGATGCCCATGAGCTTGGCTGCGCCCTGATCGATGGCTGCGGCCCGGATGGCCGTGCCGATCTTGGTCTTCTGGATGAAGAAATACAGCGCCGCCATGAGCACAAGGGACGTCGCGAACATGATGATGCGCATGACCGGGATGTCCAGGCCCATGATGTTCACGGCCGTCTTCGGCAGGATGTTGTGCGGATAGACCAGGAACTTGGGGCTGTAGATGGCCATGATCGCATTCTGAAAGAAGATGGACGCGCCAAGGGCGGAGACCACGGCTGAAAGCCGGGGCGACTGGCGAAGGGGCCGATAGGCCACGCGTTCCAGTATCGCGCCGATGATGGCGACCAGGATCATGACCATGATGGCCAGCAGGATCACGGCGGGCAGCGGTCCGATCTTGTCGAAGAGGCCCATGGAGACGAGCAGGGTCAGGCCTAGGTAGGCACCGATGGTGAAAAGATCGCCGTGGGCGAAATTGATCAGCTTCAGGACCCCGTAGACCATGGTATACCCGAGGGCGATCAGGGCATAAATGCCCCCGACGGCCAGTCCATTGGTCAGTTGTTGAAAAAATTCTTCCATGATTTGTGTCGGGGCAAGATGTTGAAAAAAAGGGCTCCTCCCTGAAGAGGAGCCCTTGCTTTTTACGGCTGCAGGACAAAGGCACCGGCGGCGTCGACCTTGTACACGCGGTACAGGTCGCCAACACGGTCACCCTTTTCGTTGAAGGAGATCTTGCCGGTCAGGCCGGAAAAGTCCTTCATTTCATTCTTCAGATAGGCGGCCAGCTTTTCGCTGGAGGTGTCCTTGGTCTGGGCAATGGCTTCAGCGATGACGCGGTAGGCGTCGCCGGCCAGTACGGCCCATACGGAACCGGGAGCGTTGCCGTAGGCGGCCTTGTAGGCGGTCATGAAATCCTTGGCTTCAGGAGTATCCAGATCAGCCGGAACCGGAGGACTCAGGAACATGAAGCCTTCGGCGGATTCGTTGCCGGCGATCTTGACCAGATCGGGGTTGTTGGTCGCGTCGCCGCCGAGCATGGGCACTTCCCAGCCCATTTCTTTCTTCTGGCGCAGGAGCATGCCGGCCTCTGGATAATAGCCGGTGAAGAAGATGACTTCGGGCGCGGCGGATTTGATTTTGGTCAGGATTGCGTTGTAGTCGCGTTCGCCGGGAGTCAGTGCATCGTAGAAGGCGATGGTCTTGCCCGCAGCTTCAAGCAGGGACTTGGCTTCGTCGGCCAGGCCCTTGGCGTAGGAGGTGTTGTCGTGAAGGATGGCGATCTTGCTGAAACCCAGGTCGCCCAGGGTCTTGGCGGCAACCATGCCCTGCTCGTCATCGCGGGGGCAGGTGCGGAAGAAAAGAGGCAGGCTCTTTTCGGACAGCCGGATGGCCGTGGAACCGGTGGCGACCTGAAGGATGCCGGATTCTGCATAGATGTTCTGGGCGGCTTCGGTGACGGACGATCCGTAGGTGCCGATAACGGCGGAAATTTCCTTGGTGGTCAGACGAGTTGCGGCCAGGGCTGCCTGACGCGGATCACCGCCGTCGTCCTCGACCACGATTTCGACCTGGTTGCCATTGATTCCGCCCGCCTTGTTGGTCTCGGCGGCCAGCAGTTCGACGATCTGTTTCATGTCCTGACCTTCGCTGGCCCAGGAGCCCGTCAGGGGGCACATGAGGCCGATGCGGATGGTTTCGGCCCAGGCCGAGCCCAGGGTCAACGCCACGAGGGCCAAGGTCAGGAAACCAAGTGTACACAGTTTTTTCTTCATGAAATCCTCCTTGAAGGTTGCAGAGCCCTTGGGTTCGCAGGCTGCGAACCGGTTGTAGGTAAGATATGAAACCGGAGAGTCCGGATAACCCTTTTTAGGGACGCACGAAAAACAAGGGATGGAAACGATAAAGCAGGAATTAATTTGTAAAAAATGTAAAATTTTACTACATGAGAAGTGTTGAAAAATCAATTTTTTTCCAAAAAGAGACAAGTGCTCGTGTGAAAAAGAGTTCGTCTGATGATTGTTCGATTTGAGTTGCCTTATTTTAAATTTTATTCAAAATGGGCGTTCGGAGCAAGGTTTTTTGCGCATGTTCGGCTGGGCGGCCCTGGTTTGGCTGTGAGCGGCATGCGCAGACTGTGCCGATTTAAAAGAGTATCGATCAGGCGAATCAGGCACGATGGCCCACCCGGAGAAAAAAAGCCCGCCGAGAACGGGTCTCGGCGGGCTATGAGGCAAGGCGCTGGAAAGGGTCGGTCAGATGATCCAGTCGTCGTCTTCTTCGATTGGCGCGAAGCCCCGGCGCATGGTGTTTTCGCAGACCAGCCTGGGGTCCATGAACTGCAGCAGGTAGTCCGGGCCGCCGGCTTTGGAGCCTATGCCGGACATGTTGAATCCGCCAAAGGGATGGCGCTCGACCAGCGCGCCGGTGGAGCCGCGGTTCAGGTAAAGGTTGCCGACGTTGAACTGTTCACGGGCTTTTTCGAGGTGCTTGGGGCTGCGCGAGAACACGGCGCCCGTCAGGGAGTAGCGCGTGGAGTTGGCCCACTCGATGGCCTGATCAAAGTTTTTGACCTTCATGACCGCGAGGATGGGTCCGAAGACTTCTTCCTGGGCAATGCGGTGTTCGGGAGTGATGCCTTCGACGATGGTCAGGGGAGCGTAATAGCCGCTGGCCGGGACAGGGCTTGAGTACAGGACCTTGCCCTCGCTCTTGGCAATGTCGATGTATCTGAGCACGTTCTGCTGGGCCTTGTCGTCCACCACCGGTCCCATGAAGTAGGTCTGATCCTCGGCCGGTCCGATAGCCAGGGACTTGGCTCCTTCCACCAGGCGCTCGATGAATTTGGCGTAGATGGGTTCGACCACGATGACGCGGGAGCAGGCTGAGCATTTCTGCCCCTGGAAGGCGAAGGCGGAGTGCAGGACCTCCCTGATGGCCTCGTCCAGATCGGCATCGTCATCGATGATGATGGCGTTCTTGCCGCCAAGCTCCGCGATGACCTTCTTGATCTGCTTTTGGCCGGGATGGACCACGGACGCCTTGTTGATGATGCGGTGGCCGACTTCCATGGAGCCGGTGAAGGCGATCAGCGCGATGTCGGGATGCTCGACGAGGTAGTCGCCCATGACCGAGCCCCTGCCAGGCACATAGTTGAACACTCCTGCGGGCAGTCCGGCCTTGCGGAAGATTTCCGACAGGGTGAAGCCGATCACGGAGGACGGTCCGGCCGGCTTGTACAGCACGGGATTGCCCGCGACGATGGCGGCCGAGCTCATGCCGCAGCTGATGGCCAGGGGGAAGTTCCAGGGCGCGATGACCGCCGCGATGCCCTTGGGCTGGTACATGAGCTGGCTCATCTCGCCCGGGGCGCGGCCCATGCGCTGGGATTTGCCGAAGCGGATCATTTCGCGCGCGTAATACTCCATGAAGTCGATGGCTTCGGCCACATCAGCCTGGGCCTGATCATACTGCTTGCCCACTTCGAGGGTCTGCCAGGCAGAAAGGGTAAAGATTTCCTCGCGTGCGATTTCGGCGGCCTTGAGCAGATATCCGGCCCGTTCTTCGGGCGACAGCGCTTTCCAGCCGGGGGCAGCCTTTTTGGCCGCCTCGATAGCCAGATCGATTTCCTTGGTGGAAGCCTGGCAGATGGTGCCGATGACTTCGCTTGGATTGGCCGGGTTGACCGACTGCAGCGTATCTGCCGTGCGCACCTCCTGGCCGCCGATGACGAGCGGATATTCCTTGCCCAGCTGCGCGCGGACTTCGGCGACAGCGCTCATGAAGGCCGTACGCACGGATTCCTGCGTGAAGTCTGCAAAAGGCTCGTTCTCGAAGCGGGTCAGGCCCTTGACCTCGGGCTCGGCCTTGGGGCGACGCTGGGATTTTTCCCGCTCGGCGGTCACAGCCGGGTTTTCCATCAGGCGCTCAACCTCGGCCTCCTCGGCAAAGGACTGGCGCAGGAATGATTCGTTGGCCGTGTTTTCGAGCAGGCGCCGCACCAGATAGGCCATGCCGGGCAGCAGATCGCCGTAGGGGGCGTAGAGGCGCACGCGCTTGGCCACCTTCAGCAGTCCTTTGCGCACCGGCTCGGCCATGCCGTAGAGGACCTGGAATTCGTACCGCTCATCGGGCACGTTCAGGGCCTTGGCCGTCTCCATGACCGCGGCGATGGTGCGGATGTTGTGCGAGGCGCAACCGAAATGGCAGATGTCGTGGTTTTCCAGGATGACCTTTGCCTGACGCTCAAAGGCGGCGTCGCTCTCGGCCTTGATGGTCCAGACCGGGATGTCCCAGCCGTTCTGCTTGGCGATGACGGTTTCGGAATCCCAATAGGCGCCCTTGACCAGTCGGATGGAAATGGGAAGTTTTTCGGCCCTGGCCCAGGCAAGCAGGTCGGCCAGGTCCTGGTCGGTATCCTTCAGGTAGGCCTGCAACACGATGCCCAGATGCGGATAGTCTCGAAATTCCTCGCTTGCGCGCAGGCGACGGTAGACCTCAAGGGTGATGTCTTTAAATTTGTACTGCTCCATGTCGATGCGCATGAAGCCGTTCATTTCCCTGACCTTGCGCAGGATTGTGGCCAGGCGTTTTTCGATGCCCTGGACCGAACCTTCGAAGTCCTTGGGCGACGCTTGTGAGAAGAGAGCCGTGGGTTTGACGGAGATGTTGACCTTGGGCGCATGTCCCCAGTCCAGTTCTCCGCCGTCAAGGGCCGACCAGGAGGAGTGTTCCTTTTTCAGGGCGTCAAGAAGTTCGATATATTCCTTCAGATAGGCCTCGGACTCGATCTCGCTGACCGATGCCTCGCCGAGGATGTCCACCGTGAAGGCGAAGCCGTCCTTGCGGATTTTCTTGAGGTTCTTCATGGCGTCGGGGGTGTTCTCGCCGATGATGAACTGCTTGGCCATGCCCTCGATGTTGGAACGGATGGTCTTGGCCATGAGCCCGGCGGCCAGCTTGCCGCCGAGGCCCGACCCCATGGCGCCCGCGCCCCATTTGAGGACTTTGGGGACGTCCTGGTCGTCGCCGGCGAAATATTCATCGATGTGCCGGGTCAGGGAGTCGGAAGTGTTCAGGTAGGGCAGGACGTCCACAAAGCGGAACAACTGCACCTTGAAGTTCTCGTTCTTCATGGACCAGTCCATGACCTTGCCGGTCCACCAGCCCTTATTGAAAATGGAAGGGGCTTCGCCGGAGATGCTGGCAAAAAATTCCTTGCCTCGGTCGCTGATCTTTTTGTCCAACACCATACTGTCCATTTTTGACTCCTGGATTTTAGAACTGGTTTATTTAGCGGATTTCCTGGGGTTCTTGCACTCGATGAACTGCAGGGACAGGGCCTGGGTTTCCTTCAGGGTGTCGAGCACCAGGGTGGTCCGGCTGTCTCGAACTCCGGGTATTTCCCCGAACTTCTTCATGAGCATGGCCAGCGTTTCCGTACTGCTGACCCGGGCCTTGACCAGATAGTTGTACTCCCCGGCGGTCCAATGCACTTCCTGCACCTCGTCAATTTCGGCCAGCTTCCTGCCTATCTCGGAACTGCCGACCGAATCCGAGGTCTTGATCTGGATGAATGTCGACAGGGAGATCCCCAGGGCCTTGGGGTTCAGGCGGACTTCGTATTTATCGATGACACCCTTCTGCTCGAGCTTTTTGACCCGCTCTAGCACGCCGGACGGGGCCATGCCGATCTGGCGAGCCAGTTCGGCATTGGTTATTTTTCCGTTCTCTTGAAGGATGTTCAGGATCTCGATATCTGTGCTGTCTAACATAGTTGCTTGCCTCTTGGTTTGGGAATATAATTCTTGATAAGATCTTCGTCAATGAAGATTGCCATAATTGAAAAATCGCTTGCCCATGTCTGCCATGGGAGTTCCAGAGTCCCGTCAGTCGATGATGAGCCAACGACTATTTTTGAATAATATTCGCAAAGGATGTCGAAGAAAAGAATAAAATCTGAAAAAATAATAAAATTTTATCCCAATCGCAAATTTTTTGCCGGTCAAACGAGTATCACGTATTTGACATGCGCAGCAGGATTCCCGGGGCTTGCGTCGGATCGGACATGAATTTTTCCGTGATTTGGCGGTGATGGAAGGTCCTGGGAGGTGCTTGTAACGAGTGTTTGACCTTCCAGTGCACTGTGTTTAATATACCCGGGCCTCAGCAGGGTGGGCACGACGGCTGTCAAGCCGCCTGCGCTCCTGAAGCGATTTCCAACATATAACCCACCAAATCATCCATGCCCAAGAGAACAGATCTCAAGAAGATAATGCTCATCGGCTCGGGCCCCATCGTCATCGGACAGGCCTGCGAGTTCGACTATTCCGGGACCCAGGCCTTGAAGGCCCTCAAAGAAGAGGGCTACGAGGTCATCCTGGTCAACTCCAACCCGGCGACGATCATGACCGATCCGAACCTGGCCGACCGGACCTACATCGAGCCCATCGAGCCCGAGACCGTGGCCCGCATCATTGAAAAGGAACGCCCCTGCGCCCTTCTTCCGACCCTTGGCGGCCAGACCGGCCTGAACACGGCGGTGGCCGTGGCCGAGAACGGGGTCCTGGAAAAGTACGGCGTGGAGCTGATCGGCGCATCCTTGCCGAGCATCAAGAAGGCCGAGAGCCGCCAGCTTTTCCGCAAGGCCATGGAGAAAATCGGCCTCAAGGTCCCAAAGAGCGGCATCGCCCGCACCCAGGATGATGTCCGCGAATGGGGCGACAAGCTCAAGTTTCCCATCATCGTCCGTCCGGCGTACACCCTCGGCGGCACCGGCGGCGGCGTGGCCTACAACAAGGAAGACCTGGAGCGCATCGCCCAGCAGGGCCTGGCGGCCAGTCTGACCTCCGAGGTCATGCTGGAGGAGTCGCTTCTGGGCTGGAAGGAGTATGAGCTCGAAGTCGTGCGCGACAAGAAGGACAACTGCGTCATCATCTGCTCCATCGAAAATCTGGATCCCATGGGCGTGCATACCGGCGATTCCGTGACCGTCGCCCCGGCCCAGACCCTGACCGATGACGAATACCAGAAGATGCGCGACGCTTCCCTGGCCATCATGCGCGAGATCGGCGTCGAGACCGGCGGTTCCAACGTGCAATTCGCGCTCAATCCGGCCAACGGCGACATGATGATCATCGAGATGAATCCGCGCGTGTCGCGGTCCTCGGCCCTGGCATCAAAGGCCACGGGCTTCCCCATCGCCAAGATCGCGGCCAAGCTGGCCATCGGGTACACCCTGGACGAACTCCAGAACGACATCACCCGCGAGACCATGGCCGCCTTCGAGCCGACCATCGACTATGTGGTCATCAAGATCCCCCGTTTCACCTTCGAGAAATTTCCCGGCGCCGAAGATTATCTGACCACGGCCATGAAGAGCGTGGGCGAGACCATGGCCATCGGGCGGACCTTCAAGGAAGCGCTGCAGAAGGGTCTGCGTTCCCTGGAAACGGGTTACCCCGGACTGGGCAAGACCTTCGACGGGCAGCTGCCCGACATCGAGGACACCCTGGCCGGACTGCGCAAGCCCAATTCCCGCCGCCTCTATCAGCTGCGCGACGCGTTGCTGTCCGGAATCTCCGAGGAGGAGATATTCGCGGCCTCGGCCATCGACCCCTGGTTCATCCGTCAGTTCAAGGACATCGTCGATTTTGAGGGCGTGCTCAAAAACGTCGGCCTGCAAGGGAATCTGTCCGTGGACAATCCCGATTTCGTGAAGGTGCTGCGCGACGCAAAGGCCATGGGCTTCTCGGACCGGCAGTTGGCCACGATCTGGAAGCGCGGCGAGCGCGATATCCGGTCCCTGCGCAAGGAAGCGGGGATCATTCCCTCCTACAAGCTGGTCGACACCTGCGCCGCCGAATTCGAGGCCTACACTCCCTACTATTATTCGACCTACGAAACCGAAAACGAGGCCCGCGTCTCGGACAGGCGCAAGGTGGTCATTCTAGGCGGCGGCCCCAACCGCATCGGCCAGGGCATCGAGTTCGACTACTGCTGCGTGCATGCTTCCTACGCTCTGCGCGAAATGGGCATCGAGTCCATCATGGTCAACTCCAATCCCGAGACTGTCTCCACCGACTACGATACCTCGGACCGCCTCTATTTCGAGCCCCTGACCCGGGAGGACGTGCTGGCCATCATCGAGCAGGAAAAGCCCGAGGGCGTCATCGTGCAGTTCGGCGGACAGACTCCGCTCAATCTGGCCGTGCCGCTCCTGCGCGAGGGCGTGCCTATCCTCGGCACCACGCCCGATTCCATCGACCGCGCCGAAGACCGCGAGCGTTTTCAGGCCCTGCTCAAGAAGCTCGACCTTCTGCAGCCCAACAACGGCACTGCCATGAGCATCGAAGAGGCCGTGATCGTGGCCGCCCGCATCGGCTATCCGGTGGTGGTCCGCCCTTCCTACGTGCTGGGCGGACGGGCCATGGACATCGTCTACGATGAAAAGGACCTGCGCACCTATTTTGACAAGCACGTCACCGTCGTGCCGGATCATCCCATCCTCATCGACAAGTTCCTGGAGAACGCCATCGAGATCGATGTCGACGCCGTCAGTGACGGTGAGGACACCTATGTGGCCGGGATCATGGAGCACATCGAAGAGGCGGGCATTCATTCCGGCGATTCTGCCTGCGTGCTGCCCCCGCACACCGTGGGCAAGATGTGGATTCAGGAGATCGAGCGCCAGACCAAGGCCCTGGCCAAGGAGCTGGGTGTGGTCGGCCTCATGAACATTCAGTTCGCGTTGAAGGACGAACAGGTCTACATACTGGAAGTGAACCCCCGCGCCTCGCGCACCTCCCCCTTTGTTTCCAAGGCCACGGGCGTGCCCCTGGCCAAGCTGGCCACGCGGGTCATGATGGGCGAGAAGCTTGCCGATCTGAAGCCCTGGGACCTGCGCAAGGGCGGCTATTATGCGGTCAAGGAGGCGGTCCTGCCGTTCAACCGCTTCCCCGGCGTTGACGCCCTGCTCGGGCCGGAGATGCGCTCCACCGGAGAAGTCATGGGCATCGACCCGTCCCTCGGACTGGCCTTCATGAAGGCCCAGCTCGCGGCCGGGCAGTTTCTGCCGGCGTCCGGATGCGTGTTCATTTCCGTCAACGATCATGACAAGAGCGGGATCATCGTGCCTGCCAAGACCTTCCAGAAGCTTGGCTTCACCATCATGTCCACTCGCGGCACGGCGGCGTTTCTGGCCGAACACGGGGTCGAGTGCCAGGTGGTGAACAAGGTCTACGAAGGGCGGCCCAACGTCATCGACCACATCAAGAACGGAGACATCCAGCTGGTCATCAATACATCTTCGGGCAAGCGCACCAAGGAGGACTCCTCGGAGCTCAGGCGGACCACGGTCATGTACGGCCTGCCCTACACGACCAATCTGGCCGCAGCCAAGGCGCTGGCCATGGCTATCAAGGAGCGCAGCACCTGCGGGCTCGACGTGAAATGCCTGCAGGAATATTACAAGGAATCTGGCCGGGATTTCTAACCTCCGGACATCGGAGATCAGGGATTTTGGTGCAAAGCTCAGGGCCAATCGCGGCCCTGGGCTTTTGCGCATTCAAGAACACCTACACGGAACGTGAATCAATATGAAAAAGGAAGCCTGCGGATTATTTGGAATTTATGGCCATCCGGAAGCGGCGCGCATGACCTATTTCGGCCTTTATGCCTTGCAGCATCGTGGCCAGGAAAGTGCCGGCATCATCACCTGGGACGGGCAGACCATCCGCGAACAGCGTGGCATGGGTCTGGTCGCGGACGTGTTCGAGGAGCGTCATCTCGGGCATCAGCTCAAGGGAAGCGTGGCCATGGGTCACATCCGCTATTCCACCACCGGGGCTTCGCTGATCCGCAACGCGCAGCCGTTCAAGGTCACCTACAAGGGCATCAATCTGGCCCTGGCCCACAACGGCAATCTGGTCAACACCGTCTCGCTGCGTGAAGAACTGGAAAATCAGGGCACCATCTTTCAGACCACCATGGACAGCGAAGTGATCATGCATCTGGTGGCCAAATACATGAACGGCGGCACCCCCGAAGAGGCCATCGCCAAGGCTTGCAGCCGCATTCAGGGCTCCTACAGCCTGCTCTTCATGGTCGACCAGAAGCTTATCGCCGTGCGCGATCCATGGGGTTTTCGGCCCCTTTCCCTGGGTCGCGTCGGAGATGCCTACGTGCTGGCCTCCGAGACCTGCGCCTTTGATCTGCTGGAGGCCGAATACCTGCGTTGTCTGGACCCGGGCGAGATGCTGGTCATCGAAGACGGCCGGATGATGTCGCATCGCTACATGGAACCCGCCGAAAAGCAGAGCTCATGCATTTTCGAGCTCATCTATTTCGCGCGTCCCGATTCCCTGGTTTTCGACCAGGAAGTCTATAACGCCCGCAAGAGCATGGGCAAAATTCTGGCCCAGGAATGCCCGTGCGACGCCGATTTCGTCATGCCTTTCCCGGATTCGGGGGTGTATGCGGCCGTGGGCTACGCCCAGGAGTCGGGCCTGCCGTTCGAGGCCTGCATGATCAGAAACCATTATGTCGGCCGTACCTTCATTCAGCCGACCCAGGGCATGCGCGACTTTTCTGTTCGCGTTAAGCTCAATCCAGTGAAGTCCATGATCAAGGGCAAGCGCGTGGTCATTGTCGAGGACTCCATCGTACGCGGCACGACCATCCGTACCCGCGTCAAGCAGCTCCGCGAACTGGGCGCCAAGGAAATCCACATGCGCGTAAGCTGTCCTCCGATCCGCTATCCCTGCTACTACGGCATCGACTTTTCCTCCAAGGGCGAGCTCATCGCGGCCAACCATTCCGTGGCCGACATCGGGCGTTATCTGGGGCTCGACAGCCTGCACTACATCACCATCGGCGGACTGCTCAAAGCCGTTCGTGGGCCGGAAAACTTTTGTCTGGCCTGTTTCAACGGCGCCTATCCGGTCCTGCCTGACGAGGGCCTCGGCAAGCTCTCCCTGGAGTGCTGCTAAATGGCGGGGGCAGGCACGCAGACAGACTGGCTGGCCAAGGCTCGGGAGGTGCTCGATATCGAGGTCAGCGGCCTGATCGCTGTTCGTGATCGTCTGGACGACTCTTTTGTGCGCGCCCTTGAGATCATGGCCGGCTGTTCGGGTCGGGTGGTCATCACTGGACTCGGCAAGTCCGGGCTGGTCGGCCGCAAGATCGCCGCGACCCTGAGCAGCACCGGCACCCCGTCCTTTTTTCTGCATCCGGTGGAAGGCGCTCACGGAGATCTGGGCATGATCCGTCATGAAGACGTCATCGTGGCCATCTCCAATTCCGGCGAGACCGACGAGTTGAACAACATCCTGCCCAGCCTCAAGAGCCTGGCCGGGCATGTCATCTCCCTGACCGGAGGAACACAATCGACCATGGCCCGGTTGTCCGACGTGGTCATCGACACCTCGGTACCGTGCGAGGCCTGCCCGCTAGGGCTTGCCCCTACGTCCAGCACCACGGCCGCTCTGGCCGTTGGAGACGCCCTGGCGGTTTGCCTTATCGACTGGAAGTCCTTTGCCCTGGATGATTTTCGCCGTTTTCATCCCGGGGGAGCCCTGGGTCAGCGCCTGACCAGAAAGGTCGAAGAACTGATGCGTTCCTCCCAGCTGCCCGTGGTGCCCAGCGGGGCGTCCCTGGAGCAGGCCCTCGCCGTGCTCAATGCGGGCGGTCTGGGCTGCGTGTGCGTGCTGGACGGAGAGGGACATCTGCTGGGCCTTTTGACCGACGGCGACGTGCGCCGCCTCGTCTGCGCCAATCGGCTCGTCATGGACGCAGTGGTGAACTCGGTCATGACCGCTTCGCCCTTGCGCGCCACTTGCGGACAGAAAGCCGCCGAAGTGCTCGACATCATGGAGTCCCGGGCCATCACCGTGTTGCCCGTGGTCGCCTCCGACCAGACCCTGACAGGCATGGTGCACATGCACGATGTGCTGGGTCAGGGCCGAGTCAAGTTTTCACGTTCCTGAAAAAAAGGGACGCTTCCTTTCAAACACATTTTTTCCAAACAAGTATGAACGATACATCCACTATACATCCAGACGTCTGCGGGCGCTGCGCTGCCAGAGGCCGAACGTGCTGCACGGTCGCCAGCGGAGACGAGGAATTCTGTTTTCCCATATCCAGCCCTGAAATGAACGCCATCCGTGGCGCCGGACAGGGCGGGGACGATTCCTTCGTGCTGGTCGCAAATACCCCCGGTTTTGTTGAACAGCTCGCCCTGCTCATGCCCGACCGCGACATCGCGGCCACATTTCCGGGACAGGGTTCGCATTGGCGCCTGGCCACGACCCCGCAAGGCGAATGCACGTTTCTGCGGCACGACGGATGTGCTCTGGATCGGAGTGTGCGCCCGCTCTACTGCCGGCTTTTTCCACTTTGGCAATTTCACGGGCAGTTGACCTGGTTCACTGCCTCCGAATGCCTGGCCAATGAAGAATGCGCCTCTCTTGCGACCATGATCGAAGCGATGAATACAAGCCGCGCGGAGGTCAGGGCCCTGTTTGGCGAAATGTGCTCGAAGCTGGGGCTTGAGCCGGACGTGAAGGTGAAGTCATGAAAGTTATGAAGGTATTTCTGGTGCTCATCGTGCTGGGCGCATTTCTTGCCGCGGGCGGGGGAATTGGCCTCTACTACTGGGCCCAGGAGGATCTGCCCGGGTTCACGAAGCTCAGCGACTATTCGCCGGCCCTGGCCACGACGGTCCGGGCCCGGGACGGACGGATTCTCGGTTATTTCTACCGTGAAAAGAGATTTCTCATTCCCCTGTCGATGATGAGCCCGATCACGGTCAAGGCCTTTCTGGCGGCCGAGGATTCCGGATTCTACCAGCACGAGGGCGTGGACCTGCCGGGAATTTTCCGGGCGGCCGTGAAGAACGTCATTGCCGGCGGCATCGTCCAGGGCGGCAGCACCATCACCCAGCAGGTCATCAAGTCCATGCTGCTCACGCCCGAGCGCAGCTACGAACGCAAGCTCAAGGAAGTCATCCTGGCCTATCGCCTGGAAAAATATCTGAGCAAGGATGAAATCCTGACGATCTATCTCAACCAGATCTATCTCGGCGCCAAGGCCTACGGAGTGGAAGCCGCCGCGCGGGAATATTTCGGAGTGAACGCCTCCCAGCTGACCCTTGCCCAGGCGGCCCTGCTGGCCGGGCTGCCCAAGGCTCCCTCGCGTTACTCGCCCTACGGCAACCCCGAGCGTGCCAGGGAGCGACAGCTCTATGTCCTGGCCCGGCTGAGGGACCTGGGCTGGATCGATCGCCTGCAATACGAAGCCGCCGTGAACGAACCCCTGGTCTACGGGGCGCAGGAAGATCCGTCCTGGAAAGTGGGGCCCTACTATCTTGAGGAAGTGCGGCGGCAGCTGGTCGAAAGCTATGGCGAAGACATGGTCTACGGCGGAGGGCTGCAGGTGCGCACCGCCATGGACATGGACCATCAGGTCGTTGCCGACCAGGCTCTGCGGACCGGTTTGGTTGAAACCGCCAAGCGTCACGGCTGGCAAGGGCCGGTCAAACATATCGACGAGGGCGAGTACGAGGATTTCCTGGCCGCCCGAAAGGCCGGTGAGTCCAAGCCCGGGGCCTGGATGCAGGTCCTGGTCACGGGCGTGGAAAAGGCCGGGGCAAAGGTGCGGTTCGGTTCCGAGTCGGGCATCGTTCCGGTGGCATCCATGAGCTGGGCCCGGGTGCCCAACCCCAAGCTGGCGCCGGAAGAGGCGGGCAAGGTCAGCGATGCGCGCAAGGTGGTCAAGCCCGGAGACGTGATCTGGGTTTCGGTGGAGGAGATTTCACAGGACAAGCCCTGGAAGCTTCAGCTCGAACAGGAGCCCAAGGTCGAAGGCGCGCTTGTATCCATTGATCCCCGGAGCGGGGAGGTGCTTGCGCTGTGCGGCGGTTACGATTTTTTCCGCAGCCAGTTCAACAGGGCGACCCAGGCCCTGCGCCAGCCCGGATCGGCCTTCAAGCCCATCGTCTATTCGGCGGCGCTGGATAACGGCTTCACCGCCGCCAGCATTGTCCTGGACGCGCCCATCGTCTATCAGGACGGAAGCGGGGAGATGTGGAAGCCCGAAAATTTCGAAGGTATTTTCTACGGGCCGACGCTACTGCGCACGGCCCTGGTCAAATCCCGTAACCTGGTCACCATCCGCGTGGCCCAGCAGGTGGGCATCCAGAAGATCGTCGAACGCGGCAAGGCCCTGGGGCTGACCGGAATCATGGAACCGAATCTTTCCCTGGCCCTGGGATCGGGACAGTTCACGCCGCTCAACCTGTGTCAGGCCTATACGGCGTTTCCCCGTGGCGGCACCAGCATCAAGCCCCGGCTGATCGAAAGCGTGGTCTCGCCTTGGGGCGAGCAGCTCTTTTCGGCCACCGAGGAAGCGACCGAGGCCATCTCCCCGGAAACCGCCTATATCATTTCACATCTGCTGCAGCAGGTCGTGCAGTCCGGGACGGGCGCGCGCGCCAAGGTTCTGGGACGGCCCGTGGCGGGCAAGACCGGCACCACCAACGAAGAGCAGGATGCCTGGTTCATGGGTTTCTCCCCCTATCTGCTGACCGGGGTCTGGGTGGGCTACGATCAGATCAGGCCCATGGGCAAGTACGAGACCGGCGCACGTGCCGCCCTGCCCATCTGGATCGATTATCGGAGCAAGGTCGAACCGGGTTACCCGGTGCAGGATTTTCAGGTACCTCCCGGCATCGTCATGGCCCGGGTGGATGCGCGCACGGGCCGACTGGCTGGTCCGGGCACGGCCGAAGCCTACATGCTGCCCTTCGTGAACGGCACGGAACCGCTGCCGAGTGCTGGCCTGGACGAGCTGGACGCCGATCCGGGCTCATCAAATGCGGGCGGGGAAAGTCTGCTCAAGCAGATTTTCTAGAGGTTTTTGTTTCATGCCCCAAGGTCTCGCCCGGACCTGTCACACGGGGACGGGAAATTGCTCCCTGCCCGTGTCGTCAAGGCACGGCGGGAGATTCCCGCGGGGCAGTCAACCCGTCTTTTCAGCACGGCACGGAAATTCATGACCATTCTTCAGGAAGCAAAAAGCATTCTGTGGCGTTCGGGGCGCATCAGCCTCGAACTCTACAAGATCATGATCCCCATCATCGTCGCGGTCAAAATCCTCCAGGAACTCGGGCTCATCGCCTGGCTCGCCCTGCCCCTGGCTCCGGTCATGCATCTGGTGGGCCTGCCCGGGGAGATGGGGCTTGTCTGGGCTACGGCGCTGGTCAACAACATCTACGGGAGCATGATCGTTTTCGTGTCCCTGGCCGGACAGCACGATCTGACCGTGGCGCAGGTCACGGTGCTCGGCGTCATGATCCTCATCGCCCACGGACTTCCCGTGGAGTTGCAGATCGTGCGCAAGTCCGGTCCGCGAATCGGCTTTCAGGCCCTGCTGCGCATCGGCGGCGCCCTGGTGCTGGGCTGGCTTTTGTCCCGGATCTACGCCTGGGGAGGCTGGTTGCAGGAGAGCAATGTCCTGCTTTGGCAGCCCAAGCCGGAAAGCGGCGATCTGCTGGTCTGGGGACTTGGGCAGGTGGAGAACCTGGCCATGGTGTTCGTCATTATCCTGGCCTTGAGCACGCTGATGCGCGTGTTCACGGCCATCGGACTGACGGGACTGTGCGTGCGGCTGCTGGCTCCGCTCCTGCGCGTGCTCGGCATCGGTTCCGAGGCCGGGACCCTGACCATTGTCGGCATGATCATGGGTCTGGCCTATGGCGGGGGCATGATCATGCACGAAGCGCATTCGGGCAAGGTCGGTTCCAAGGACATCTTTTCGTCGCTCAGTCTCATGGGGCTGTCCCATTCGGTGTTCGAGGATACGCTGCTCATGGTCGTCATCGGAGGCCATGTCTCCGGGCTGCTCTGGGCGCGGATCATCTTCACCCTTGTCGTCATTGCGCTTCTGGTGCGCGTGGTCGCATGGCTGGGGGATGATTTCTTTCATCGCCATCTTTTCAAGCCCGTCGAGGTCTATTCCAAGCCCGAACCCTGCTGCCCGGGCGCCATCGTCCCGGACAGGAAATGAGCTCGCGGATACCTCTTTCAAAGCTAATCAAGGCGTATAAATCATGACCCATTCCAGGCGTCTTCAGGACCTGAAAAATCTCATGCAGGGGCAGGACATCGACGCCCTGCTCGTGGTCCATCCGGCCAATCGGTTTTATCTGTCCGGGTTTGAGCTGCATGACGGGCAATGCAACGAGAGCTCGGGCTGTCTGCTGATCCGCTTGAACGGGCCGGACTGGCTGCTGACCGACGCCCGTTTCACGGAGGAGGCCCGGCGGCACTGGGCAGGCGAACACGTGCACGTCTACGGGGCGCCGCGCGTTGAAAAGATTGCCGAGTTCGTGAAGAGCCTCGGCATAAGCGAACTGTGGGTTGAAACCCATGCCATGTGCGCCGGCATGTATCTCGAGCTGGGCGGGATGCTGTCCCTTCATCAGGCCCCGCGTCTGGTGGAAGAGCTGCGCACGGTGAAGGATGGCGAAGAGCTGGCCAGGCTCAGGGCATCGTGCGCGCTGAACCATCGCGTCTACGAAGCCCTGCGGCCGTTGCTTGTGCCCGGGGTCACGGAGCGGGAAGTGGCCTGGATGCTGGAGAAGGAATTTCGGGAAGGAGGTGCCGAGAGTCTCAGCTTCGCCCCCATTGTCGGGTTCGGCCCCAATGGCGCCTTGCCGCACGCCACTCCCGGAGAGGCGCGCCTTGAGGCGCAGACTCCGGTTCTGATCGACATGGGCGGAAGGCTTGACGGGTACTGTTCGGACCAGACCCGGACATGGTGGATCGGGGACAAGCCCACGGAGGAGTTCAGACGTACCCTTGCGCTGGTGCAGGAGGCGCAGTCCCTGGCCATCGCCAGGGTCGCTCCGGGCGTGAGCACCGATGAACTGCACGCCACGGCCAGGGAGTTTTTCGCGCGGCACGGGGTGGCCGAACATTTCACGCACTCCCTTGGCCACGGCATCGGCCTTGAAACGCACGAGGCCCCGGGAGTCGGTCCTGTTCGACCGACGGTGCTCAGACCCGGCATGGTCATCACCGTGGAGCCGGGCCTGTATTATCCAGAGTGGGGTGGGGTGCGCTGGGAACACATGGTCGTGGTCACCGGGGACGGTCATGAAGTGCTCTGAGCCGTTGCCACGGGACCCGCGCAAGTCAAGGCCTCGAAAGCCCCGCAAGGAGAAGAACCCTGCGCCGGCATGCCTGTCCAGCATGGTTCTTTACGCCGAGGTGCCCCGCAACCGGATCGCCCTCTACCGATTTTTGCTCGAAGGCTACGACAACCTGGCCATCATGAGCGTGGTCGACCGCTACCGGGCCGTGATCAAGCTGCGCTTCACGCCCGGCGCCCAGCGGACCCTGCGGGAGTTGCTGGAAGCCCAGGGCGCGAAAATCGTCGAGCCGCCTGGATGCTCAGTCGACTAGACCGAAGAAGTCTCTCGCGTTGTCGCCGCAGCGCGCCCACAATTCATGCAGGTCCTCGCCGCGAAGCTGGGCGATTTCCCGGGCCGTGAAGCCCAGCAGGGCGGGTTCGTTGCGTTTGCCGCGGTAGGGCTCCGGGGAGAGATAGGGGGCGTCGGTTTCAAGGAGCAGCCTGTCCGCCGGGATGATCCTGACCGCTTCGCGCAGGGCCTCGGATTTGGCGTATGTCACCGTGCCGGGCACGGAGACGTGCCAGCCGCGACGGATCAGTTTTTCGGCCCACATCGGTCCGAGGCCGAAGCAGTGCCAGAGCAGGGGCCGCCCGCCAAGACCCATGGCGTCCAGGATTTCCAGGCAGTCTTCTTCAGCGTCGCGGCAGTGGATGACCACCCGCTGATCCAGTTCCAGGGCCAGTTCCAGCTGGCGCCGGAACCAGTGCTGCTGGGTGTCGCGCGGGGAGAAGTCATAGAAGTAGTCAAGGCCGATCTCGCCCACCGCGCGCAGCCTTTGATCAGTCGAGAACGCCTGGCGCATGTCCGCAAGATCGGCTTCCGTCATTTTCGCGGCTTCGTGCGGATGCACTCCGAGCAGGAAAAAAACGTCGTCGTGCCGCTGAAAAAGAGCTCGTCCTTGGCGGTAGGCCTCGGGGCCCAGAAAGACGTTGCCCACGGTGCGCACACCACAGGTCAGGGCCCGCGCCAGGACCGCGTCCACATCGTTGTCCCGGCCGTCAAGATGGGCATGGCTGTCCGCCCCCACCGGGGATAGACCCAGGGTTTCGGGGAGCTGCCGCTCTTTTTTTTTGCTCATCGCTATTTCTCGCGCAGGCCCTGGTCCCATTTTTCGACAGCGATGGCTTCGTCGATGAGCATGACCGGGATTTCCTCGCGAACGGGGTAGACCAGACCGCAGGCGGCGCATTTGAGGCCTTCTTCCTGACCGATGAGTGTAAGGTCGCCCTTGCATTTGGGGCAGGCCAGAATTTGCAGAAGTTCCTTGTTCAAGGCCATGATTCCTCCACATGATGAATGGTAAGATGTTGAAGAGGGGCTTATCCTGAACGAAAACGCGTTACAAGCTAACAGATGCCACCCGGTCCTTGAGTTTTCAAACCAATGCGATACAACCGCACCCATGATGCATGGCGATAAAATAATCTCCGGGGGGCCGGTGCTGCTCTTCGACGTGGGCAACACCAACGTGAAGCTTTGTCTGGCGGATGAAAACGGCCTTGGCCGGACCTATTCCCTGCCCTCCACCAATCGGGAAACCTCCGATTCCCTGGGCCTTCGCATCTCAGGCATCTGCGCCCGCGAGGGTGTGGCCGAGAGCGAGGTGCGGGCCTGGGTGCTGTCTTCGGTGGTGCCGCCCATGAACAGCCTGCTCAGGGCGGCTTGCACGGATTTTTTTTCCTGTCCGGCCCTGTTCGTGCCCGGCGACATCGCGCTGCCGCTTGAAAACCATTACGCAAGGCCGCAGGAGGTGGGTGCGGACCGCCTGCTGGGCGGTTTTGCGGCGCGGACCCTTTTTGACGACACGACGCTCATCGTTGTCGATTTCGGTACGGCCACGACGTTCGACTGCGTGCAGGGTGGGGCGTACCTCGGCGGGCTCATCTGTCCCGGCGTACTCAGTTCGGTCACGGCGCTCGGCACCCAGACCGCAAAGCTGCCCCAGATCAGCCTGGAGCTTGACAGTGAAGACCTGGACATCGGTACCAGCACCCGGCAGAGTCTCAATCACGGCGTGCTGTTCGGCTTCGCGGCCATGCTGGAGGGTCTGACCGCGCGGCTCAAGAAACGACTGGACGCTCCCGATGCCCGCGTCATTGCCACGGGCGGTTTCGCCCCGCACCTGGCAGCCATCACCACATGCATCGACAATCTGGCCCCGGACCTGCTCATGCAGGGCCTCTTGGCCGCATATTTTCAGAAACATTCACCAAGGAACGCAAGGGAGCAATCATGAGCACCATCACAGGTATTTGGGCCAGGGAAATTCTGGATTCCAGGGGCAACCCCACGGTTGAAGTGGAAGTTACCCTCGAGTCGGGCGCCACGGGCCGCGCCGCCGTGCCTTCGGGCGCGTCCACGGGCGCGCGTGAAGCCCTCGAACTGCGTGACGGAGACGTCGACCGCTATGCCGGCAAGGGCGTGGAGCAGGCCGTGCGCAACGTCATGGAAGAGATCGCCTCCGAGATCATCGGCCTTGAAGCCATCCGTCAGGTGGAGGTGGACCAGGCCCTCATCGAACTGGACGGCACCGAGAACAAGTCCCGCCTTGGCGCCAACGCCATGCTCGGCGTATCCATGGCCACGGCCAAGGCCGCCGCGGAATTTTTGGGCCTGCCGCTCTACAAATACATCGGCGGCATCAACGCCAAGGTTTTGCCCGCGCCCATGATGAACATCATCAACGGCGGAGCCCACGCGGCCAACAACCTCGACATCCAGGAATTCATGATCCTGCCGCTCGGTGCGGCCAGCTTCAAGGAAGCGCTGCGCATGGGTGCCGAGACCTTCCACACCCTGAAGAAAATTCTGCACAAGGACGGCCTGGCCACCTCCGTCGGCGATGAGGGCGGGTTTGCCCCCAATTTCGCCAGCCACGAGCAGGCCTTCACGTACATCATGAAGGCCATCGAGGAAGCCGGATACGAGCCCGGTAGCCAGATCGCCCTGGCCATCGACGCCGCCGCCTCGGAATTCTACAAGGACGGCAAGTACCATTTCGCCGGCGAGAACAAGATCCTGACTGCACGCGAGCTGACCGACTACTACGCGGACCTGGCCGGAAAGTTCCCGCTGGTGTCCATCGAGGACGGCCTGGCCGAAGCGGACTGGGACGGATGGGAAGTCCTTTCCGACGTGCTGGGCGACCGCCTGCAGTTGGTCGGCGACGACATCTTCGTCACCAACCCGGCTCTTTTGGCCGACGGCATCATGCGCGGCGTGGGCAATGCCATCCTCATCAAGCTCAATCAGATCGGCACACTGACCGAGACCATGGACTGCATCGAAATGGCCAAGGAAGCTTCGTTCGCCACGGTCATCTCGCACCGCTCCGGTGAGACCGAGGACAGCTTCATCGCTGACCTGTCCGTGGCCGTGAATGCCGGGCAGATCAAGACCGGCTCCCTGTGCCGCTCAGACCGCATGGCAAAGTACAACCAGCTGCTGCGCATCGAGGAAGACCTGGATTCGCAGGGCGTTTATTTCGGGCCGGCCATGGCCGCCAACTGGTTTGACGAAGAATAGCAACCCTTAGGCGCACTTTGGTGCGCCTTTTTTATTTCAGCCGAGGACACCATGCATATCATCGACGGAAAAAAGACGGCCGCCATCATCCGTCAGGAACTCAAGGATCAGGTCGCGGTGCTGACGGCCAGGCATGGGCGCGCGCCCGGACTGGCAGTGATCCTGGTCGGCGGCGATCCGGCCTCTCAGGTCTATGTCCGCAACAAGGAGCGGGCCTGCGAGGATGTGGGCATCATCTCCAAGGGCTTTCGCCTGCCGGAGGATATCCCTCAGGCGCAGCTGGAAGACACGATCATGTTCCTGAACAACGATCCCTCCATTGACGGGCTGCTGCTGCAGCTGCCCCTGCCCAAGGGCCTGGACAGCCAGCGCTGCCTTGACCTGATCAGCCCCTCCAAGGATGTGGACGGCTTTCATCCCGTGAACATGGGGCGCCTGGCTCTGGGCCTGCCCTGCCTGCGTTCCTGCACGCCGGCGGGAATCATGACGCTCATGGAGCGTCACGGCATAGACGTGTCCGGAAAGAAGGCGGTCGTCATCGGGCGCAGCAACATTGTAGGCAAGCCTTTGGCGCTCATGCTGCTGCAGAAGAACGCGACGGTCACGGTCTGTCACTCCCGGACCCGGAACATAGCCGCCGAGGTGTGCACCGCCGATATTGTCCTGGCCGCGGTGGGCATCCCCAAATTCGTCACGCGCGACATGGTCAAGCCCGGAGCCGTGGTCATCGACGTCGGTATCAACAGGACCGAGCATGGCCTGGTGGGGGATTGCGATTTTGAAGGGTTGCAGGACGTGGCCTCGGCCATGACACCGGTGCCCGGCGGAGTGGGCCCCATGACCATCGCCCAGCTTCTGGTCAACACGCTCGAAGCCTACGTGGAGCACGTGGGCTGAAGGCTTCATAAAAAGCAAAGGGGCCGTCCCTGGCCCCTTTTCCGCATTTTCTTTTTTCGCGCCGCTGGGTTCAGTCGATGATGACCCCTGCGTAGCCCACCACTCTCGACATGTCCCCGTTCACATCGCCCGAAGTGGCGTAGGCCACCAGTTCCGCCTTCTTCGCGCCCTGGATGTTGGCCAGGTGCATGCCCAGCGTCATGGGCAGCACGCCGCACATGGAGATGTTCTCCTCGCGTACCTTGCCGTAAAAGCCCATTGGATCCAGGGCCAGGATGCGATCCAGCGCGTGCTGGTCGATGACGCGGGTTTTTTCGTCGGGCGCGAAGTGGTTCATGTCCGAGCTGACCACCACGGACACTTCCCGGCCGAGGTTGTTGAGCACTTCGGCGATCTTGGCCGCCGCGCCGCCAAGCTTGTGCGGTCGGGGGTCGCCCACGGCGATGGGGATGATGCGCATGGCGGGGTTCTTGGCCCACAGGAAGGGCAGGATGACTTCCAGGGAGTGTTCCTGCAGGTGGGCGACGCGGTCGGCGACCAAGGCCGGCTCTGCCGCCAGAAGAGCGGCGGCCAGTTCGGCATCCACATCCATGGCCGCGCCGGGCAGCAGCCACTTGCCGTCCGGCCATACGGCCATGGGAGCGCCCATGCCTGTGTGGTTGGGGCCAAGCAAGAGCACCGTGTCCGTAAGCTTGGCCCGGGCCAGGGTCTGACCTGCGACGCCGCCTGAAAAGACATGGCCGGCATGAGGGACCATGACCAACTTTGTGGTTTTTTCGTTTTCCTTTTCACCGCGCATGCACGCCTGCACAGTTGCCAGCCACTGGTCCTGAAGTCCGGCATAGAACTGGCCCGCGACAACGGGCTCGCGATCAAAACTCATGTTTGCCTCCTAGCGAAATTTTTGGACTTCCCTTTCGATACGTATTCCTTCGAGTTCAGCGGCAGCCATACGACCATGCAGGGAATTTGGGAAGAGCTCTTTGAGGCGGTTCAAGTTTTCCCGCCATTTGTCATTTTCCGAGTTCTTCCTGAAAAGCATGGCCTTGCGATAGGTGTGCGCGGGCCAGCTTGGGTCGTTTTCGGTGATGTAGCCGTCGTATTCCAGGGTCCAGGCCAGAGCGTCCTGGGCGCGGCCCCCTTTGTCGGCGGCCTGGATAAGGAGCTCCAGTGTTTCCTTGAGCTTGGGAATGTCGTTCTTTTCTTTTTGAAACAGTGCGAGGGCCTCCTGTCCCAGGATGGTGGCCTGCTCCAGATTTCCTGCGCCCAGCGCTTCCCGGCCCAGAAAGTAGTGGGCGTAACCCCGTTGCGTATCGGTCAGCCCCATGTCCGTGGCCAGCTTGGTCCACAGCGGCTGCGCGCTGGAGGCCTGCTCCAGTTTTTCATGGGCCAGGGCCGTCGCGTAGTCCACCTGCCGCTGCCGCTCCTGCCCAAGATTCCAGGATGCAACCACTTTGGACAGCTCCAGGATGTCCTGCCACTGTTGCAGTTCCACCTGCATGGCCAGGGTCACTTCCAAGCCCTGCTCGGAAAATTCTCCCCGGGGAGCGGGGCCGAAAACGAACGGCCTGGCCATGTCCAGTGCTTCCTGCGAGCGCCCGGTCTGCATGAAGGCCGTGGCCACGATCAGCCGGATTCGGGGGTCCAGGTCGCGGTCCTGATACTGGTTTTCGTGAGCGCCCCAGTGCAGTGCGACACCCTCGAAATCTTCAAGCTCAAGGTCGTTGGTGAGCCAGTCCCGGAGAGCCGTGTCCGCCACTTCCCGCGCCTTGGGAAGCAGTTCGTGCTCCGGGTAATCGGCCTGAAAACGCAGAATCTCCTTCAGGCTCGCATCATACTTCTTGTTCCAGAGTTGCCACATGGCCAGCTTGAGCCGTGCCACGGGAGCAAGGGGGCTGTCCGGGTGCTCCAGGATGCTGTTGTAGATCTGTTCGGGATTGGATTCGGGACGGCTGAATACGGGATTCATGTCCGCGATGCTCGGCTGGTCGAGAACCCCTTCCTCGGCCAGGCGCATCCTGGAGATGAGGCCGCCCTCCCTCGACGGGTAAGCTTCGGATGTGCGGTGATATATTTCACGGGCCGCGTCGAGGTCGTTTTCCTTGAGCAGGATGTCCCCGATACGCGCCATGGCCACGTCCACGTCCGGGGCGTCGGGAACGAGGTTGGCGTAGGCCCAGAAATAGTCCTTGGCCCGGGTCGGATTGTCGCTGAGCATGGCGGCATACCCGGCGGACATCAGGAATGACGGGTCGCTCAGGTAATAGCCTGGCCAACGTTTTTCGATGCCGTTCACGATCTCCAGGGCCTTGTCGAAATACCCAAGTCCGGTGAACGCCCTGAGCAGTCCGACCGTGCTCGGCTGTACGGCCAGGCTCATGGGGAAGTTTTGGATCGCGTATTGGAAATGTTCGGCGGCCCGGCCGTAGTCCTTGAGCCGCAGATAGTGCTCGCCCCAGTAATAGTCGATCATGGCCACCCGGCGATCGTCCGGGTACTTCCTGCGCAAGAGGTCGAAATAGCCTTTTGCTTCGGGCACGTTGCCCACGAAGAGGTGCAGGTATCCAAGACGGGAGAGGGCCTCGGGCACATTGCGCGAGTCCAGGTTCGAGTTCTTGGCGGCTTCGTAGGCTTCCTGGATCGAGGCGAAATTGCCTTCAAGATCATTAAGGCCTTCCTTCATGGTGATGTCGGCCAGGGTATAGAGCAGTTCCTCGTGCAGCGGTTCGGGAATTTTTGGGTGCTCGATCATGCTTGTCACCGCCGCTCGCCCCGCTTCGAGGTCGCCAGTGAGCAAGGCGCTCTGGGCAGTTTTGTACAATTCTTCGAGCTCGGCGGTGCTGTTGTCTTCCAGGCCGGTTCCGGATGCGTTGGATACATTTGATGCGTTGAATTCGGCAGATTCGCCTGGTTCGGCTGTTTCGCTTGTCGCGCCAGTCATGTTGAATTCGCCGGAGGCATTTGGCGCGCTCGCGGGCTGGCTTGCCGGCGCATCCACCGATGCGGGTTTGGGCAGTATGGGTTCAGGCTCAATGGTGGCTGATGGCCCGGGGGACTGCGCGGAGGATTGCGCCGTGTCGGCGTTCTCACTGGCAGGCCTTTGCGTCGTTGTGGGGCCGTCAGGAGTCGGCGGCACGGCGGTGGCCTGGTCTGTTTCAGACGGCGTCACTTTCTCATCGGGCTGGTCCTCGGCCTTGATATCAGTCTGATTGACCTCCGTGGAGGCAGGTCCCGTGATCTTGATCTGCGTCAAGAGCGGCGTTGCATTCCGCCCGGATGCAGTTACGCCGGGAGACTGGGACGCGGGAGTGACCTGTTCGGGAGCAACGGCGTTGTCCCCCGTCTGGACTGCTGGCGATTCCCGGTCGTGTATGGGTGTCGTCGAGGCGCGGTCGATGGGGCGGCGAAGCACCGATTGCGCGGGTTCCTGCGCGAGGTCCTGTGTTTTCTGATCCTGTCCGGGACGCACAATTCTGCTGCGTACGGAGGCCAGTCCCGAAAGGGACGAGCCTTCCGCCGGGAGGTCCGGCGGATTGTCACCGGAGGCAATGTCCGGTCCCGATGCCGCGGATGAATTCATGGTTGTCTGCGTCGGGGGAACCGCGTCTTGAGCAACACTCCCCTCGATCAGGTCCGGGGTGGCGTTGACGGCTGTGGCGCTTTCATCGGCGCCCGGTGTGGGCGCGGTCGGTACCTGGGGTTGGCCCGGCTTGATTTCGGGCTCATACGGCGCGGGGGGGTACAGCTCGATGGCAATTTCCTTGCGCTTGGGATCGGTGGAAGATGACAAAATGAAGTCGCCCGAGCGCGTCTGAATGAAAACGCCTTCCGGGCTGATCTGGACCTCTTTTATGAGCTCGGAGGAAGAGAGGTCAGGGATTATCGGCGTGCGTTCATTTTGCCAGAAGCTCCCGGGAATGGGGATTTGAATCTGCGTCAGGCCTCGCTGCCTGGGTTCGGCCACGGGCAGGGATTTGTCGAACCTGAAGACAAGCTCTTCGCCGATTGGAAGCTTGTTCCACGTCAGAACAGCGCCATGGGCGGCGTGCAATGGTATCAGGCCCAGAATGGCCGGGACGAGGAGCCAGATCAGGCTGGCAAGGGGGCGTATGCGCACGGGGTGCTGTAAGCAAGAATTGGGCACAATATCATAACATGTTCTTTTTTTTCAGCTTCTCGATAAGGGTGGTCCGTTTGATGCCCAAAACTTCGGCGGCCTTGTTCTTGACCCCGTCAACCTCACCGAGGGCCTCGCTCAAAAGGCGCTCCTCGACCTGGTCCAGGAATTCCTTCAGGCCGAGCTGCTGGTCCCGCAAGTCCTGGAGTTCGGGCCAGCGAAAGCATGTATCGATCACCGGTAGGGGGCGTTTTGGCACCTCGACGCCCGTTTCACGCAGGATTTTGTCGGGCAGGTCGACAATGCCTATGTGGTCGGAATCACACAGGATAGACATGCGCTCCATGAAATTTTCCAGCTCGCGCACGTTGCCGGGCCAGGAATAGCGGGCCAGGATCTCTCTTGCGTCATCGGCCATCTCGAGAATGCATTGGCGGCGATTCGCACAGAAATGCTTCAGAAAATGGTGCGCCAGCACCAGCACATCTCCGCCGCGATCGCGCAGGGGGGGCAGGGTGATGGGGATGACGTTCAGGCGGTAGAAGAGGTCTTCGCGGAAGGTGCCCTTGCGGACTTCCTCTTCCAGATCGCGGTTGGTCGCCGCGACCACACGCACGTCGGCCTTGATGGTTTTCCCGCCTCCGACCCTCTCGAATTCCCGCTCCTGCAGCACGCGCAGAATCTTGACCTGCAGGGACAGATCCATCTCGCCTATTTCATCCAGGAACACTGTGCCGCCGTTGGCCATCTCGAAGCGGCCGATCTTGGTCCGGATGGCATGGGTGAAGGCGCCCTTTTCATGCCCGAAGAGTTCCGATTCCAGCAGTTCTCGCGGGATGGCCCCGCAGTTGATGGGCACGAAGGGCTTGTCCGCCCGGCCGCTGTTGCGGTGCAGGGCGCGCACAAGGAGTTCCTTGCCGGTTCCGGATTCTCCCGTGACCAGCACCGTGCTGTCCGAAGGGGCCACTTTGGCGAGGATCCGAAATACCTCTTGCAAGGCGGAACTCTTTCCAATTATTCCACAGGTATCAAATGACATGGCCTCTCCTGGAGCGGGAATGGGCTTGAACTCTGTTCTGACAATGCCTAACTGTCAAGATTATGACAGAAAAGCAACTCCAAAAATGCAACATCTCTTGAAATTTCCCTCCGGGAGTCGTAGCGCCGTATTTGTCGCCCGCGAAAAACGTTTTCTGGTCCACGTGTTCGTGGATGGAAGACCCGTGACCGTGCACACCAACAACTCAGGGTCCATGCTCGGTTTGCTGCGTCCCGGCATGGAAGTGTTCCTTTCCCCGGCAGCTTCCCCGAAGCGGAAATTGCCCTACACCCTGGAGCTGGTCCGCCCCTGCGGGGAATGGGTCGGGGTCAACACCTCGACCCCCAACCGGCTGCTCAAAAGAATGTGGGAGACGGCGACCGTACCCGAACTGTCGGGCTATGACCGCTTCCTGCCTGAAGCCGTGCACGGGGATTCGCGCCTTGACGCCAGACTCTCAGGGCCGCGCGGGGAGCTCTGGATCGAGGCCAAGAACGTGACTATGGTCGAGGATCGGGTGGCCTGCTTTCCGGACGCGGTGACCACGCGCGGCCAGAAGCATCTGCTTGAACTCATGAGCCTGGCTGAAAGCGGGGTGCGTGTGGGTGTTTTTCTGGCGGTGCAACGTCCGGATGGCAGGTGCTTCGGCCCGGCGGACTTCATCGACCCCCGTTTTGCCGAGCTTTTCTGGATGGCCGTGGACCGGGGCGTGGAGTTCTGGCCCCATGTGGTACATGCAAGTCCCGAAGGCATTGCCCTGGGGCCACGGCTGCCCCTTGTTCCAAGAAATCAAACCGTATCCGGATAATCACGTATGAAAGACCAGCTTGTTAGAGTAATTTCCGATGAAGCCAATGTGCGCGCCATGGCCTGTCTGACTACCGCCACTGTGAGCGAGGCCTGCGCCCGGCACGCCACCCTTCCGACCGCTTCCGTGGCCCTGGGCCGCGCCATGACTGGGGCCGTGCTCCTGGGCGCGCTCCTCAAGGGGCGGCAGCGCGTAGCCCTCAAATTCGAGGGCAACGGTCCGCTGGGCAAGATCGTGGTCGAAGCCGATCCCATGTGCCTCGTGCATGGCTACGTGGGCAACCCTGCGGTGGACCTGCCGCTCAAGGACGGGCGCTTCGACATCCCCGGAGCCCTGGGACGGGCAGGCCTTTTGACCGTGACCAGGGACCTGCAGCTCAAGGCTCCCTACCAAGGCGTCGTCAATCTGGTGTCGAGCGAAATCGCCGAGGATATCGCCTATTATCTGACGGATTCGGAACAGACGCCTTCGGCCATGGGCCTGACCACCATTCCCGATGAGCATGGCGGAATCGCCGTGGCCGGCGGATTTCTGATCCAGTCCCTGCCTCCGGCCAACGAGGAGGCTCTTGATGCCCTGATGCGGCGGATAAAGGACCTGCCTCCCCTGGCCAAGATGCTTCTGGAAGGAGCGACCCCAAAAGAGGTGCTGGACAGGATTTTCGGGGACATTCCCTTCGAGATTCTCGGTCACCAGGATGTGGCCTTCCATTGCGGCTGTTCCCGCGACCGCATCGAACAGGCGCTTATCACCCTTGGCGTGGAAGAAATCCGCGAACTGGCCGAGCGCGCCGAAGGCACGACCATCACCTGCGAATTCTGCCGTGAGCCGTACGTGTTCACCCCGGATGACCTGTTCCGGCTGGCCGACGAGAGGCATTAGAAGCAAAATGTCTCCGGAGGGCCGGGGGGGTGTCACCTGTACCCCGTTTAGGGGGGCTGATTTCATGGTGACGGGATTTTATTCCGCCTTGGGGATGGTGGCGATCAATGGACGTGAAAAAGGCCGCTTACCAGTCGGAAAGCGGCCTTGCTGTCTCGTGAGTTCCAAAAATAATCAGACCATCATGTTGATGATCACGCCGGTCATGTCCAGTTGGGTATGCAGTGCGGCCGCGTTGGCGGCGAAAGCGTGCTCGTTTTCGATCATCTGCACCATTTCCGTGGCCAGATCGGTGTTCGATCCTTCGACCAGCATCTCTTCGTAGCGCAGGCCCTCATCGGTCTCTACGTACTCCCCGCCAGGCACCAGCGGCCCGGCGGCAGTATTCTCATAGACATCCTGAACCCGCACTCCCTGATCATTCGGGCCGGTTTCAAGCTCCACCCGGCTGGAACGAAAGCCGTTCGTGTTCATGTTGGCCACGTTGTCGGCCGCGACCTGCTGGGAAAAACTGATGGCCTGCATGGCCTGAACATTTTCCATCATGACGCACCTCCAATCATATCATCTAACGCGGGCAGGGCTTCAGTCAAGACCTGCGTGGCCAGCGTCGGTTTCCTCGTCCATCTGGTCGATGCAGGCATAGGCGCTGTGGTTGTGGATGGATTCAAAGGATTCCACCTCGACCTTGAAACCCTTCACCTTGGGGTGGGCGGCGAGGCGCGAGGCCGCCCCCCGCACCACATCCTCGACGAAGGTCGGGGCGGCGAAGGCCGCTTCGGTCACATACTTCTCGTCCTCGCGTTTCAAGAGCGCGTAAACCGGCGAAGAGCCGGATTCCTGCGCAATGGCGATGAGATCTTCAAGCCAGAGCATGCCCATGCATTGCGCCTCGATACGGACCATGGCCCGCTGGCTGTGGGCCCCTTCGCGGGATATCGCCTTGGAGCAGGGGCATACGGTCATGACCGGCACTTCCACGCCCAGCATCAGGCTGACCTCGCCATCGCGCAGCACCCCGCGCAGAAAGCAGGAATAGTCCATGAGCGCAGGGCTGCCAGTAACCGGGGCGCGCTGTTCCAGAAAATAGGTGAAAAGAAAGCACAGGTGCGAGCTTTTGGCCTGCAGGCGGTCACGCAGATCCAGCAGCAGGTTTTTGCAGCTGTCCGCGTCCAGGGTTTTGTCCATGTCGCGCAGGGCTTCTAGGAACCTGCTCATGTGCGTGCCCTTGAACTCGGCAGGCAGATCCACGCTGAGGTCCACCCGCGCCACGGTGTGCAGCCGTCCCTTGGCCCGGTCGCGCACCGTCAGGGGAATGGACAGGTTCTTGACTCCCACGCGGTCGATGCGCAGGGCCACTTCCGCCGGGCCGCTCTGTACGTCGCGCATCAGGTCAGGTCCTGTCCGGTGGTGGCCAGATTGAGTTTGCCGTGCTTCACGCCCTTGGTGGAGATGAGCCGTTCGGCGGTAGCCTTTATGTCCTGGCCTGGTCCTCTCAGGATGAGAACTTCCATGCAGTTGTGGTGGTCGAGATGGATGTGCAGGGACGTGACGATGACATCAAGGGATGAATGCTGGATTTCGGTCATCTTCTGCGCGAGGTCCGAATGATGGTGGTCATAGACCAGGGTCAGGGTGCCGACCATCTCCTTGTTCAGGTCCTCCCATTCCTTCTGCACCAGGGTGCCGCGGATAAGGTCGCGGATGGCCTCGGAGCGCGTCTGATAGCAGCGCTCTTCGCACAGCGAGTCGAATTTTTCCAGCAGATCGGAGTCCAGGGACACTCCAAAACGAATAGTCTGACCCATTTTTTCTCCTTACATCACTAATGGTCGGGAAAGTTCCCACACGTTGACCGTCATGCGAGCCTGCTCAAAGGGGACCACTTCCTGGCCCTGGTTCCTGACCCGCCAGCCCCGGCGGGAAAACCTGGACCACACCGTGCTCGACACGGTCCGCTCGGGATCTCCGAACCAGACCTTGCCGCCCGGAGCCAGGCTGCGCAGTAAAAGATTCTCCAGTGGTTCGAAAAACCGCTGCTCGTAGAAAATGTCGCCGCCCCAGATGCGGTCGAAGCATGCCGGCGCAAAGCCCGGTCTGTTCCAGTCCATGCACACCCAGAGTGGCGAAGGCACGGAGTTGATGCGGGCGTTTCGGGATGCAAAGTGCAAGGCGTCGCGCTCAAAGTCCATCCCGACAACCTGCGCCCCAAGGCTTGAAGCCACAAGGGCGGACAGGCCCAGGCCGCAGCCCAGATCCAGGCATCTGTGCCCTGTCAGTTCCTGCCGGACCAGCCAGCCGCAAAGGGCCAGGGTCGCGGGCCAGAGTTCCACCCAGTACGGGATGTGCTCTTCGGCTTCCGGGTCGTCCTCGGCCATGGATTGCCAGAGGGACTCAAGGTCCGCCGGGCGTTCCAGGGTCCAGGACCTGCCTGCGGCGGTCACCTTGAGCTGTCCAAGGGGCTCGATGGCTTCAGTCATCGGCGTCGGGTTTCATGCCTGCCATCATCTGTCCGATGCGGTCAACGCGATGCCCGTCGTCCGCAGGAAACGTGTCCACGATGGCCCCTCCATACATGACCGCGACGCGATCAGCCAGAGCCAGGGCCTCGGAGAGGTCCCCCGTGACGAGCAGTATTCCGGCCTCTTCGCGGGCCGCGAGCAGGGTGCCCCAGACTTCTTCGATGGCCGAAACGTCAAGGCCCTGGGTGGGCTGTTCCGCCACGATGAGACGCGGCCTGCGGTGAAATTCCCGCGCCAGGACCATCTTCTGCAGATTGCCGCCCGAAAGCTGTCTGGCCTGGCAATGCACATCGGGGGGGGAGACCTTGAATTGACGGACCAGTTCCTGGGCCACCGCCTTTGCCTTGTCGCGCTGCAACCAGACGGAAGAAGAGTAGCCCTGGCGTGTGGTCAGCAGAAAATTGTCGACCAGATCCATGCCTCTGCATACAGCCAGGCCCATGCGGTCCTCGGGGATGTAGCTCAGGCCGCCTTGCCAGGCCGGTTCGGAGAAAAAGCTCTGCCAGCTCTTGCCGAGCACGTTGACCTCGCCTTTACGGGGCTCCTTCAAACCGCACACGACTTCGACCAGATCCTTCTGGCCGTTGCCGGCCACGCCAACCACGGCCAGGATCTCTCCCTGCCTGAGGCTTAAGGAAACATCCTTCAAGCTCTCGGTGCTGACATCCTGCATGCGCAGCACGTTCTGCCGCAGCTCCATGGGCTCGCGGTGCACTTCCAGCAGCACTTCCCGGCCGACCATGCGTCGGGCCAGGTCGGACTGGGAATGCACGTCGTCGGCCAAAAGCTCGTCAACCACTTCTCCCCTGCGCAGGATGGCGATCTCGTCGGCCAGGGCCATGACCTCGCCCAGCTTGTGGGAGATGTAGACGATGGCCTTGCCCTGGGCCGCCATGCTGCGCAGGGCCGTGAAGAGCTGCTGCGCCTCCTGGGGCGTGAGCACCGCCGTTGGTTCGTCGAAGATGAGGATGCGGCTTTGACGTTGCAGGAGTTTCAGGATTTCAACCCGCTGCTTCTCTCCCATGGACAGGTCCGCCACGCGGGCGGCCGGGTCGATATCCAGGCCGAAGCTTTTCGCCAGCGCCCGGACCTGCTCGCGCATTTCTCTGGGAGAGAGGAAAAAACCCGGCTCCTGGCCCAGAAAAACGTTCTCGGCCACGGTCATGGCCTCCACCAACATGAAATGTTGGTAGACCATGCCGATCCCGGCCCTGATGGCGTCCTTGGTCGATCGCAGCGCGCTCTCGTGGCCGTCGATCAGGATCTGACCGTTGTCGGGCAGGTAATGTCCGGCCAGAATGGACATAAGCGTGCTCTTGCCCGCCCCGTTTTCGCCAAGCAGCGCTTTTATGCGGCCCGCGTGGATGTCCAGGCTGATGTCGTTGTTGGCCCGCACCGCGCCGAAGACCTTGGTGATGCCGCGCAGACTGACCGCGGCCGTGGAAGCTGACACGCCTCAGCCCTGCCGCATCCCGGCGATGGGCTGCACGAACTGCGATTCCGTGTCCCACGGAAAGAGGATCCAGGTGTCCTGGCTGACCTCGGTGACGAAGGTGTCCACCAGCGGGCGTCCTGCGGGCTTGGCGTAGACGGAGGCGAAATGGGCCTTGGGCAGCAGTTCGCGGATGAGCTTGGCCGTGCGGCCGGTGTCGACCAGATCGTCGATGATGAGCCAGCCTTCGCCGTTGCCTTCGATGCCTTTGAGGAGCTTGACCTCGCCTTTCTGGTTTTTCCAGTCGTAGCTGGATACGCAGATCGTATCCACGAGGCGGATGTCCAGTTCGCGAGCGATGATCGCGGCGGGCACGAGGCCTCCGCGGGTCACGGCGATGATGCCGTTGAAGAAATCCTTGTCCAGGAGTCGCCAGGAAAGGGCCTTGGCGTCACGGTGCAGCTGGTCCCAGGAAATGGGGTACGTGCGCTGATATCTGTTTTCGGTCATAAAGGTATCCTATTCAGAAGGTTCCATGTTCACGCCCAGAGCGGCCGGGGCTTGGGTGCGATCGCTGCGCCATGACGAGAAGGCCAGGGCTGCGATGGTCAACACATAGGGCAGCATGAGCAGGATGGACGAGGGCAGAGCCGTGCCCATGGCCTGCAGACGGAGCTGGAAAGCCATGACTCCGCCGAAAAGGTAGGCGCCGATCATGGCGCGGCTCGGGCGCCAGAAGGCGAAGATGACCAGGGCGACGGCGATCCAGCCTCGGCCGGAAGTCAGCCCGTTGGTCCACAGGTGGGTGTACGCGAGGCTCAGGTAACTCCCGCCGAAGCCGACCAGCATCCCGCCTCCGAGCAGCGCCGCCCAGCGATAGGCCAGCACGTTCAGGCCTGCGGCTCGTGTCGCGGCGGGGCTTTCCCCGGCGGCGCGTATGGCCATTCCCCACCGGGTGAAGCGGAAGAAGGCCCATAGCAGCGGCGGGATGAGGTAGGAGACGTAGACCAGGGCGTCCTGCTGGAAAAAGATCGTTCCGATGGCGGGCAGATCGCCAAGAACGGGCAGGGAGAACTTGTCGAAGCCGGGGGCGGTGCGGCCGATGTAGGGTGTCCCGAAAAATCCGGCCAGCCCAGTGCCGAAGATGGTCAGAGCCAGCCCCGAGACGACCTGGTTGCCCAGAAACCAGATGCAGACGACGCCGTGTAGCGCGGCCATGCAGGCGCCTGCCAGCCCTCCGGCCATAAAGGCCAGCACGGGCGAGCCCGTGTGCAGGGCTGTGAGGAAGCCAATCAGGGCCCCGACAAGCATCATTCCTTCCACACCGAGGTTCAGGATCCCCCCCTTCTCGGTCAGGATTTCACCCAGCGTGGCGTAAAGGATCGGGGTTCCGGCCTGGACAGTGGCCGCCAGCAGGGCGAGCAGAATTTCAGGGGTCATCCGATCCTCCGCAGGTGCAGCCGGTAGCGTGAGAAGAATCCCCCGGCCAGTACCGCCAGGAGGATGAAACCTTCCATGATGGCTCCGAAGGCTGCCGGGATCTGCAGGTCGAGCTGCAGGCTCTCCATGCCCACGCGCAGGCCGGCCAGCAGAAAGGAGGACACGGCGATGATCAGGGGATTGAGATTGGCAAGCCAGGCCACGACAATGGCCGTGTATCCGTAACCGGACATGATGCTCGGCTGCAGCCGTCCGAGCGTGGCGGAGGCCTCCAGAAAACCGGCCCATCCGGCTAGGGCTCCGCTGACACCCATGACCAGGATCACCAGCAGGGAGTAGGGCATGCGGGCATAGCGGGCCGCGCGGACATTTTCGCCGCAGGCCCGAAGCTCGTAACCCAGACGGGTGGAACGCAGAAAAACCGTCATCAGCACTCCGATGGCCAGGCAGAGCAAAAGGCCCCAGTTCAGGCGGGTGTCGCCGATGCGCGCGACCACGGCGGCGGGCACGAATTCGCTGGTCATGGGAAAGCCGAAGCTGCCTGGATCTTTCCATACGCCGTAAACCAGATATTCGAGAATCAGGATGCCGACATAATTGAGCATCAACGTGACGATGATCTCGTTGGTCCTGAGCTTGAGACGCAGCACTGCCGGAATGATTCCCCACAGGCTTCCGGTCACCGTTGCGCAGATCAGCATGGTCGGCAGCAGGGCGTACCAAGGCCAGCCGGGAAAGGTCAGGGCGGCCCATGTTGCGCCCACGGCTCCCAGGGCGAATTGGCCTTCCGCGCCAATGTTCCAGATCTGCAAACGAAAAGTCAGACCCACGCCGAGCGAACACAGAAAAATGGGAATGGCCTTGATCAGGCAGTCCTCAAGGGCGAAGCCGGAGCCGAAGGCGCTGTGCACCAGCAGCCACAGGGCGCTTGCGGGCGGCTTGCCCTGCATGGCCAGGAGCATTCCGCTGACAAAAAAGGCCAGGGCCAGGGCAGCCAGAAAAACAAGACAGGAGCCCCACCCGAGGGGCTCCTGTCGTCGAACGGCGCTAAGTTGAAGCATCGAAGGACCTTATTCCAGGGTGCCGACAACGCCCTGCACGAACCAGTTGAATCCAAGCAGGTCGCCATCGGCCATGACCGCACCGGCAGCGACTTTTTCGACGCCAGCCTGATCCTTGATGGGACCGGTGAAGACCTGGTAGGCGCCGGAAGCGATCTCCGCCTTCTTGTCGAGGACGGTCTTTTGCACATCGGCTGGGACCATTTCGCCGAAGGGCGCGATGTCGACGATGCCCTTGTCAAGTCCGTACCAGTAGAAGTCGCTCTTCCAGGTGCCGTCTTTGATCTGCTGGACCATTTCCGTGTAGAAAGGACCCCAGTTCCAGATGGCCGCGGTCAGGTGCGACTTGGGCGCAAAGGCCGCCATGTCGGTGTTGTAGCCCACGGAGTATGCGCCGCGTTCCTGGGCCGCTTCCTGCGGGCCGGGAGAATCCTGATGCTGGGCGATGACGTCGCAGCCGACGTCGAGCAGGGACTTGCCGGCCTCTTTCTCCGTGGCCGGGTCGTACCAGGTCTTGGTCCAGACCACGCGGACCTGCACATCGGGATTGACGGCCTGGGCGCCGAGGGTGAAGGCGTTGATGCCGCGGATGACTTCGGGGATGGGGAAGGCCGCCACGTAGCCCAGAACGTTGGACTTGGTCATGGCGCCCGCGACCATGCCGGTCAGATAGCGGGCCTGGTAGATGCGGCCGAAATAGTTGGCCATGTTTTCAGCGTTCTTGTAGCCGGAGCAGTGCAGGAACTTGACCTTGGGAAAATCCTTGGCCACCTTGAGCATGGGATCCATGTAACCGTAGCTGGTGGCGAAGATGACGTCGTATCCCTTGCGGGCCATGTTCATGATGACGCGTTCGGAATCCTGGCCTTCGGCAACGGATTCGACAAACGATGTGGTCACGCCATCCATAGCCTCGACAGCCAGGCGCCCCTGGTCGTGGGCATAGGAATATCCGGCGTCACCAACCGGGGACACATAGACAAATCCAACTTTCATGTCTTCGGCGAAGCAGGTTGATCCCAGGGCCAAAAAGGCCAGCAGGAACAAGGGCAAACATTTTCGCATCATCCGTCCTCCGTAATGTGTTGCTGCAAGGGGTGGTCCCGGGGCACGATGCCCATTCGCGGGGAGAGTTCCAAGCACATGGCACATAGCCAATACCCTCTAAGCTGGCAACAGGCAGGACGCCATGTCGCCATCCATGTAAATCGGACAAATGTCAGACACTTATTGACAAATGGCCAAAAAGTCCGAAAAAAACAGACAATAATTCAGGGCGCCGTGGGTCTTGTTTTTTTGTGCTCATGTATTAACATGCTGAAATAAAAGTGTATCAATGTCTCCGGCACGGTTCTGTCATACTGTCTTACATTCGCCCCGCAGGATAGCTTAGAGAAGGGAGTAAACATGTCCAAAGACACGATGATAAGCTTTCGAACCACGGAAGAATTCAGCAAATCACTGAAAAAATTTGCAAAGAAAAACAAGGTCACTCTTTCGGGATTTATTGATGCCGTTTTGCAGGATTTTCTCCAGTCCCAGGCGGGACAGGACATCCTGCTGGAGGATCGGCGCAGGTTTCCACGCCAGCACAAGGCCATCCCGGCCATCATCAGCGGTCAAAACGGTGCGCAAAAATATTTCCATGCCAGCAAGATAACCAACCTGTCCCTGGGGGGGATCAATCTTGTTGTCCCCAAGAATGGCGACGGGTGCAATCTGGCCGATCAGGAACTGGACTCTTTCGATGTCGTCTTCGCCCTCCCGCAGGAGGAGCGGCCGATCACCATCCAGTGCCAGGGCAAGCGGGTTTTCCAGACATCGGACTGCTATCAGGTCGGCGCCAGCTTCGACGACACCGATCTGGACAGCTATCAGGCCCTGCAGAGTTATCTGTACTGAGCTTTTCGGACATGATTGGAATTTGCGCCCCGGGACACGCAGGTGTTCCGGGGCGGTTTTGTTTCCGGGTGGACGAAATCTACGTTATGGACTGGACAGCTCCTGTGGATGGAGGGGTTACACTTCCAGCCATCTGCGCAGGTGTTCCGTCTCCTCTTTCCATCGGGGGCTGAAACGCAGGTCGAGGAAGCGTGCGTAGACCAGATCCAGGTAATCCATGCATTTTTCGAGCAGATAGATCTTTTCGAGGATGCGCCCGTCCGGGTCTTCGCCTTCCTCCAGCTTCATCTCCACCTTGGGGGTTTTGAGGCCCTGCAGGGTGAAGTTGGCCGCGTCCAGGAGCACCTGCCAGCAGACCTCGTCCCTCTCGACACGGACCTTGGCCTTGTTGACCTTCTTGCCGTTGCGAAGCCCCATGCGCGCTTCGCGCAGTTCGGCCATGGGCCCGCTGCACACGGCTGTCTCCTTCGCCTCTCCCTCGCCGCCCTGGACCGAGACCTTCTGTTCCACCGTCACAGAGAAGGCCTCGCCTTCCCTGGTCCGGAAAAGCCCGTTGCTGGTTTCGCTGGCAAACCACAGCCAGGTCAGAAATTCCTGCCCCAGGAGGAGGCTCACTGTTTCCGCGCGTTCCAGATCCATCATGCACCTCCCTGGGCGAAAACGGTGGGTTCAAAATCATCGAGTTCGGTCTGGCGTTCGGCACCGAGGATCTGCAAGGCCTGGAAATACGGGGTCATGGGTTCCAGGTTCAGGCCGAAGGTGTGGGTGAACAGCTCTTCGAAAAGTTCGGTCAGCTTGGACTGGGTGGATGCGATCCAGACCGTTTGCCGGTTCGTGTCCCAGACCACGTCGAAGCAGGCCGGGATAGGCAGGGTGCGGGCGCGCAGGCGCAGTTCGACCTGCTCGCGGATCTCGGTTTTCTGCTCTTTGGTCAAAAACTTTTTGCCCTGATCACGCATGGCCCGCATGGCCTCGTTCACGGCCACGGCGAAGTGCTTCTTCATGACCGCAGGAGGCACGCGGCGCGTGTCCAGGCGCAGGGTGAAGGTCAGGTACGGGCCTTTTTCAGGTGGGCACAGCGCAAAGTCCGGATCGAGCATGTTGTCGAAGGAGACCCAGCCGAAGCTGCGCTCCTCGGCGCTGGCGTCGATGTCGCGAAAGGCGTTGCGTTTGAGTCGCTCGTCCACTTCGTGCCACAGGGTCGAAGGGATATCATCCTCCACAATGCGGTAGCGCGTGATTCCCACGCTTGCTGACATGAATCCCAAGGCATCCTCCCTCGCCGTCGTCGTCTTTGTGCTTTGACGGCATCTTGGTTTTGTTTAAAGGTCTATATTCATCACTCGAATTTCACGGAGTTCCCATGTCCAAAGCACTCTGCATACACGGCCATTTTTACCAGCCGCCCCGCTTCGACCCCTGGCTCGAAGACGTGCTGCCGGAAGGCAGCGCCGCTCCGGAACACGACTGGAACGCGCGTATTACCCGGGAATGCTATGCTCCCCTGGCCTGGGCGCGGCGGCTCGACGGTTCGGGCATGATCAGCGAGCTTGTCAATTGCTATGCGTGGATGAGCTTCAATTTCGGTCCCACCCTGCTGCGTTGGATGGAGCTGCATGCTCCAGAGACCTATGCGCGCATTCTGGAGGGGGACAGGCAGAGTCTTGAGCGCCTGGGGCACGGCAATGCCCTGGCTCAAGTGTACCATCACTCCATCATGCCCTTGGCGACGGAATTGGACAAGGACCTGGAGATAGCCTGGGCCGTCCAGGATTTCCGGACTCGCTTCGGCCGGGAGCCCGAAGGCATGTGGCTGGCCGAAACCGCCGTGGATCTGCCGACGCTTGAGGCTCTGGCCAAGGCCGGCATCCGCTTCACCATCCTGGCGCCCCGTCAGGCGCAGGCCATTCGCGGGACAGACGGGGAATTACATCCCGTGACCGAAGACAGCCTCGACACCACGCGGCCCTATCTGGTCAGGCTCCCTCAAGGCAAGTCAATAAGCGTGTTTTTTTACGAAGGGGCCGTCTCCCGGGCCGTGGCCTTCGAGCGTCTGCTCGGCAGCGGAGAGAATTTCTGGGTCAGGCTTTCCGGGTCTTTTTCACGGGGGCTCGGCAACATCGCCACGGACGGAGAGTCCTATGGACACCACTTCATGTTCGGCGAAATGGCCTTGGCCTATGTCGTCCAGCAGGCCCGGGAGGGGCGCGACGGGGTCGAGCTGACCAATTACGGTGCCTATCTTGCGGCCCATCCGGCCACGGAAGAGGTGCAAATCCATGAGAATTCCTCCTGGAGTTGCGTACACGGAGTCGAGCGCTGGAAAACCCACTGCGGATGCTCCGACGGCGGCCATCCCGACTGGGTGCAGGATTGGCGCAGGCCATTGCGGCGCTGTCTCAATTATATGAAATACTACGTAGACGAGCATTTTTCCAAACGGGGGGGTACTTTTTTTCGCGACAGCGACCAGGCCCTGCAGGAGTATGGGCTGGTTCTGGCCGGGAGCGAAAGTCTGGAATCGTATCTGGAGAGGCACAGTCTGCCCGGCCTTGAACCGACGCAGCGCACCGACGCCTGCCGGTTGCTGCTGATGCAGCGGCTGGCCCTGGCCGCGTTTTCCAGTTGTGCCTGGTTTTTTGATGACATTGCCCGGATCGAGCCGCTCAATGGCCTGACCTCTGCCAGGCGCGCCCTGGATCTGCTCGCGGCCACTGGAGGGCCGGATGTGGAGGCCGGTTTCGTGCGCGTGCTGGCCGAAGCCCAGTCGAATATGCGCGACGACTGGGACGGGGCGGTCATTTGGGAGCAGCTGGTCACATCCAGGCGGCCGTCCCCAAAAGAGCTGGCCGCGTATCCGCGGCGTTTTCCGATGTCAAAGGATCGGCCCGAGATGGCCTGGCCGGGTGTTCGGCTTGTGCTCGAACCCGGTGCCGAGGGAGAAAAGTTGCGTTGTTTCTGGACCTGGACCCTGGAAACGGAAACGGTCGCGGTGTCAGGGCCGGAAGAATTCCCGTCGCATTCCCGCTACAAGGCCGAGGTGGGTTTTCGCCTGGCCCGGGAACACGAACGGGAGCTGTTGCGGCGGTCCTGCCTGCTCGCCCGTGAAATGGCACCGCTCCTGTCCGGCTTTACCGAGGGGCAAAGCGCGCCCCAGGAGCTTTTGGCTTTGCAGATTCCGGGCCTTGTCTGGAACTGGTTTTTCGAAGGACAGGAGCTGCCCCGGGACATGCAGGCTTCTCTGACCGCCTGGTTCGCGGCCAATGCGGGCATCCGCAAACTGTTGGAGCGTCTGGTCGAGGAGCGCGGCACCGAGATGTCCCTGTCCCTGCCAGACCAGGCCCACGCGCTGGTGGAGCTGATCACCCGCACACGCCGCCTGGGGCTGTCCATCTACTGGTGGGAGGCACAGAACGCGGTCATGGCCGTGTCAAACCGGGGTGTGCACGTGGAGCTCTGCACGCTGTTGGGGTTGTCGGTTCCGGAGGCCTAGAAACGGGATTGCAACACGCAACCAAGGCATGGTTTTTGGTCTGCAGAGGGTAGGGGCGAAAAATTTTTCGCCCCTACGGCATGGGTATCCGTCTCCTGCCAGGGGTGCAGGGGACGCGCCCCCTGCCCGCCGGAGGCCTCTTCTCCTATTCTCCGTCCCCGTCGATCCATCTTTTCCAGGCTTCCCGCGCGCGCTGCGCGTAGAGTTCCTTGCGTTTTTTCTTGGGTGCCTTGCGGTTCAGGGCAGGCATGAGTCCGAAGTGGACGTTGGAAGGCTGGAAATGCTTGGCCGGGGTGCGCAGGTGCCCGAGCAGCGCGCCCATGGCCGTCTCCACCGGGGGAAGCTCCCGCCTGCCTGCCAGGAAAAGCCCCAGCCACAGACCCGTGGCGGCGGATTCCAGGTATCCTTCCACGCCGCTGATCTGACCGGCCAGATATGTGCCCGGTCTGGCCCGCAGTTCAAGGGTCGGGGTCAGGACTTCCGGGGCCAGCACGTAGGTGTTGCGATGGATGCTGCCCATGCGCAGGAATTCGGCGTTTTCAAGGCCGGGGATCGTTGCGAAGATGCGTTTCTGCTCGCCGTATTTGAGTTTGGTCTGGAAGCCGACCATGTTCATGGCTGTCTTTTCCCGGTTTTCGGCGCGCAGCTGCACCACGGCATGAGGCTGTCTGCCGGTGCGCGGATCGATGAGGCCCACGGGTTTTAACGGGCCAAAAGCCAGGGTCATTTCCCCGCGCTCGGCCATGACTTCGATGGGCAGGCAGCCCTCGAAGTGGATCTCCTTCTCGAACTCCCTTGGAGCAACCTTTTCTCCGGCCACCAGGGCGCGCACGAAGGCCAGATATTCTTCCTCGCTCATGGGGCAATTGAGGTAATCCTTGTCTTCGGGGGCGTAGCGCGAGGCCCAGAAGGCCACGTTCATGTCCACGGATTCCGTGAGCACGATGGGGGCGATGGCGTCGTAAAAGGCCAGTGAATCCTGGCCGACGATGCGTGCCAGGTCCGAGGACAGGGCGTCGCTGGCCAGGGGGCCGGCGGTGACGATCAGGGCTGCGTACCCCTCGGCGTCGAGTTCCGCCAGGCTTGTGATTTCGCGGCGCACCAGGGTGATGCGCGGGTGCGCCGCGATGCGCCTGGTCATTTCGCGGGAGAAGAGGTCCCGGTCCACGGCCAACGCTTTTCCGGCAGGCACTTCAACCCCTTTGGCAACATCCATGACCAGACTGCCAAGCTCGGCCATTTCGAGTTTCAAAAGGCCGATGCCGGTTTCAGGCTCCGCCGAGCGAAAGGAGTTGGAGCAGACCAGTTCGGCCAAACCCTCGCTCTGATGCGCGGGGGAGAAGCGGTTGGGCTTCATCTCATAGAGGACGACGTTGCCTCCGGCCTCGGCCAGTTGCCAGGCGGCTTCGCATCCGGCCAGCCCGGCTCCGATGATTGCGTAGGTATTGCTCATCTCTTGTTCCCTTGATGGTGGTGAAAGGCGGACTTGTGGCCCATGGTCGCCCCGTGGTCAATCATTATGAGTGATGCCCGACCCGCTTTGGGGCGGATCGGGCATCTGGGATGAAAGAGGAGGCCTGCCTCCCCGGTTTATGCTTCTTCGACCCGTGCGGGGCGGTTGCGGAGCCATTTTTCGACCTCGATGACGATAAAGGCCAGGATCGATACCCCGATGATCTTGAGCCAGGGCAACAGACCGATGGGTGCACTGCCGAACAGGACGTTCATGAACGGGACGTAGGTGAAGGCGAGCTGCAGGAGCACCATGATCCCGAATCCGGCGACTACCCACGGGTTTGTCCCCAGGCCCAGGGCAAAGGGGGAACGGGTGAAGGAGCGGCTGTTGAAGAGGTAGAAGGCCTCGACCATGACGAAGACGTTGACGGCCACGGTGCGTGCCTGTTCCTGCACGCCGGTGGTCCACAGCTCCCATTCGTAGAGGCCGAAGGCGGCGATGAGCAGAATCCCGCCCACGAGCAGGATGCGGATGTATAACTCCGTATCCAGAATGGGCATGCGCGGGTCGCGCGGGTCGCGGTCCATGATGCCCGGCTCCTTGGGCTCGAAGGCGAGCATGAGGCCGAGGCATCCGGCCGTGGTCATGTTGATCCACAGGATCTGCACCGGCAGGATTGGCAGGGCCACTCCGAGCAGGATGGCGGTGAGGATGACCAAGCCTTCACCGACGTTGGTCGGCAGGGTCCAGACGATGAATTTAAGCAGGTTGTCATACACGCCCCGTCCTTCTTCCACGGCCGCTTCGATGGTGGCGAAGTTGTCGTCGGTCAGGATCATGTCCGAGGCTTCCTTGGCCGCCTCGGTGCCGCCTCTGCCCATGGCCACGCCGATGTCGGCCTGCTTCAGGGCCGGTGCGTCGTTGACGCCGTCGCCGGTCATGGCCACGACCTCGCCCCGGCTTTGCAGGGCCATTACCAGGCGCAGCTTCTGATCCGGCGCGACGCGGGCGAAGACGGCGGTGTCGGCGGCCTTGGCGATCAACTCTTCATCGGACATGCGGGCCATTTCCGAACCGCTCATGACCTGGCAGGTCGGGTGGCCGGGGCAGGTCTCTATGCCAAGGCCCAGTTGAACGCCGATGGCCGCTGCGGTGACCGCGTGGTCGCCGGTGATCATCTTCACGTTGACCCCGGCGCGGTGGAAGGCCTGTACGGCCTTGATGGCCTCGGGGCGCGGCGGGTCGATCATGGCCGTGAGGCCGAGGAAGATCAGGTCGGAGGACACGTCCTCGTGACCCAGCGAAGACTTTTCTGCGGGCAGTTCCTTGCAGGCGATGCCCAGCACGCGCATGCCTTCGATGCCAAAGCGTTCGACTTCATTGCGAATGGCTTCAGGATCCAGGGGCTTGAGAGTGCCGTCGGCCTGAAGCTCCATGGCCGCCCGGTCGAGCACGGTTTCAACCGAGCCCTTGAAGAAGGCCAGGCGGGGCGTGTCCGCGCCCTGGTCGTGCAGGGTGGCCATGTATTGGTGTTCGGATTCGAAGGGCAGGGTGTCGATTCGGCGCAGGTTTTTGGATTCCGTTTCAAGGTCGAGGCCGCCCTTGCCGGCGGCCACGATGAGCGCCGCTTCAGTGGGGTCGCCGATGACTTTTTCCCCGTTCTCCAGATATTCGATGCGGGTGTCGTTGCAGAGCAGGCCGGCCAGGAGCGTGGTACGAAGGGCTTGGTTCTCATCGTCAAAGCCTTCGACCTTGCCCTCGGGCCGGTAGCCCGTTCCGCTGACTTCATGGGATGAGCGTCCGGCGAAGATGGCGGTGACGGTCATCTGGTTTTCGGTCAGGGTGCCGGTCTTGTCCGAGCAGATGACCGAAGCCCCGCCCAGGGTTTCCACGGCCGGGAGCTTGCGGATGATGGCGCCGCGCGAGGCCATGCGCGAGACGCCCATGGCCAGGATGACGGTCACGGCCGCAGGCAGGCCTTCGGGAATGGCACCAACGGCCAGGGCCACGGCGGCCATGAACATGTCGGCGGCTTTTTCGCCGCGCAGGACGCCCGCCAGGAAAGTCAGGGCGGCCAGACCCAGGATGGCCCAAAGCAGGATATGGCTGAAGCTTGTGATCTTGCGGGTCAGGGGAGTGGCCAGGTCATCGGCTTCGGAGACCATGGTCGAGATGCGGCCGATTTCAGTGCAGTCGCCGGTGCTCACGACCACGCCCATGGCCTGGCCGTAGGTGATGAGCGTGGATGCGTAGGCCATGTTGCGGCGGTCGCCGAGGACAGCATCCTGCGGCAGGAGGTCCGTTGATTTGCCCACGGGCACGGATTCGCCGGTCAGGGCCGATTCGTCCACGCGCAGATCCTTGATGGAAAAGAGGCGCAGGTCGGCGGGAACCTTGTCGCCCGAGCGCAGGACCACGATATCTCCGGGGACAAGTTCGGATGCGGCCACGCGCTTGGTGGAGCCGGAACGAATGACCACAGCTTCGGTTATCATTGAATTTGCAAGCGCTTCCAACGCTCCGGCCGCCTTGGCCTCCTGGATGTAGCCGACAATGGCATTGACCAGGACCACACCGACGATGACTCCCGAATCCACCACTTCACCCAGGGTCGCAGTGATTATTCCGGCCGCGATGAGGATATAGACCAGTGGCTGGTGAAACTGGAGCAGGAAGCGTTCGAGCTTGGTTTTGCCCCGGCGTGCGGTCAGGGAGTTGGGTCCGAATTCGTCCGTCCGCCACTTGACCTGCAGCGTGTCCAGTCCTTTGTCCGGATCGACCTGAAAAACTTCCAGAATTTCCTTGGAAGGCAGGTGGTGCCAGAGTTTTCCGCTGAAACAATCCATATGAAGGCTCCTCGTGTTGGAGATGGGGCAGGCGTAAAGCATTCACGTCAATTTGAGAAAACAAGTGTTTACTGATTAGAGGACATAATGGCAAACTTCAAGAAGTGAAGTGTGCAAACGATAACGTCAGGAGGTGTTTATGAGGCTCAACAACTGGCTGTTGCTCGCACTCACGCTTTTCGTGATTCAGGGCTGCGTCATCGCACCCGTCGCGCCCCCGCAGCATCAGGGTCCGCCAGACCACGCCCCAGCCCATGGGTATCGCAACAAGTACCGCTACCACTATTATCCCGATGTCGGGGTGTACTTCGATCTGGATCGCAAGATCTATTTCTATCTGGACCGTGGCTGGCGCAGCGCGGTGGTGCTGCCGCGTCATCTGCGGGTCCTTCTGGGCGGGCCGGTGACCTTGAACCTTGATCTGGCGGAGCCTTATTACCGCTACGACGAGCACCGCTCCAAATACCCCCCGAAGGGCCGTAAGAACAAGACCAAGAAGAAGTGGTGATCGTGATGCCGGGATTTGACGTGATCGCCCAAGAGCGCGGTTTTTTTGTCGTGCACAAGGATCCGGGGCTTGATTTCCATGATTGCGACGGCCAGCCGGGGCTGTGCAGCCTGGTCCGGGACCGGTTGGGGGAGAGGATCTTTCCGGTCCACCGCCTGGACAAGGCCACCTCCGGGTTGCTGCTCCTGGCCAGGAGTCGGGCGTGGGCCGGGATTCTGGCCGGGCTGTTCCGCGAGCGGGCTGTGCAGAAATACTATATCGCCCTGTCGGACCTTGCCCCGCGCAAGAAGCAGGGCCTGATCCAGGGCGACATGATCCGCTCGCGGCGGGGCAGCTGGAAGCTGGCCCGGACCATGGAGCGTCCGGCACGGACGCGGTTTTTGAGCTGGGCCGTGCGTCCTGGCCTGCGTCTTTTTGTTTTGAAGCCCATGACCGGACGCACGCACCAGCTGCGCGTGGCCATGAAGAGCCTGGGCGCGCCTGTTCTGGGCGACGTCCTCTACCATCCCATTGTCCCTCAGTGGCCGGATCGCATGTACTTGCATGCCCATACCCTGCGGTTTTTCCTGGACGGAAAGATTTACTCCTACGCCTGTCCGCCCGGAAGCGGAGCCATGTTTCTGGAGGAGACGACCGTAAGCGTCCTTGAGGCCCTGGGCCCGCTGGACGGGCTGGCATGGCCGCAGGGAGCGGGAAATTCCGGGAAGTAGCAGTGGTGATCGATGGTGGAGCGGTCAGGTATCGAGCAGGTTGTTGCCCTTGACGCGCATGCGGGCGTTCAGGGTGTCGATGCGTTCCTGCAGGCGTGCGCGGCGGTGTTCGTTCTTTTCACCGTAAAAGGAGCGAAGCAGAAAGTTGCGACAATGAAACAGGGTGTGGGACTCCTGATCGATATCGACCAGTTTTCCGCAAATTGCGCAGGTGCTGAACTTGGCCATGACTCACATCCCCTTGGGTGGTTGAAAGGGGGCGTTTGAATTGTCTTCCCAGGAAACGCCGGTCAGCAGGCGGTACATCTTGAGCGCTTCGAGATGTTCCGGGGATAGGCCCAACGCGAGTTTGATGCATTCCAGAGCGTTTGCAGGTTGCGCATCGCAGAAATAGGCTTTGGCCATGTTGTAGTGAATGTTTTCGTCTTTGGGACTAAGCTGTACGGCTTGAAAATAGGCCTGGATGGCTTCCTTGTACTGTTTTTCCTGGCGCAACCTGATGCCCAGAGTATTGTAAGGATTGGGTGCGTTGACGTCATATTTGACGATTTCGACAAATATTTTTTTAACCTTGGCAAAGTTGTTGAGTTTTGCATATTCTTCAGCCGCTTTTTGCAGGTAATGGCGATAGCGGTCCGTGTCGTTCTTGCCCAGATAGGCCTGGGCAAGGCCTTCGTAAGCCTTGATGAACGTCTGGTTGCGGGCCAGGGACTGGTTGAAGGACTGGATCGCGTCGGACCATTTCTTGTCCACCAGAAACTGGCAACCCCGGAAGAAGAGGCGGCTGGCCTGCTCGTCCTCCTGATTGACCACAAGCGTCAGGTCGCCGATGGCATCCTCGTAGCGGCCTTGCACGATCAACGTTGCGGCCTGCTCCACGGTTTCGCGGTCGCTGTCCTGGGCTTGCACCAGTTTTCTGGACTGGGCCATGTGCTTTTCCAGGGCCGTCAGGTTGTAGGGGCGCAGAACCAGACCCGAACATCCGGCGGAGATGACGCCAAGTACAAACTCCTCGGCTCGCTCCGAGGAAATGACCAGGATGTGCAGATATTCGGCCTGCCGGACTTCGCGCAGAGCGCTGACGAACTCGGCGATGCTCAGATCCTCGACTTCCGTGTCGACGATGATGATCCGCGCCGGATTGAATTTGATGAACTCCACTGCCGCCTTGCCTGAAGAAAACCGTGCGCAGTTGCTGTATCCGAGCTTGGCAAGATGATCCTTGGTTTCCTGGAAAAGGGAGTCCTGGCTTGTGGCTACGAAAACGAGATCCGTCATTCCCATGTGCTTACATGTCCTGTTTTCCTACATGTTCTTAGGTAGTGCCGAGCAATTGTCTTACGCTTTTAGTGCGTAGTTAACAAGCGCCCGGCCGCTCCTGCACGTATTGGTCCTTGACATCCCCCCTGTCCGTTACGCTACCCGGAATCAGTTCGCCTGCCTTTTGATCAGTACTTTCATACGCAGCAGCGCCGCGGGCCTTTCGCCTGTGGATATTAACTTTCGGCCACGGGCCGTTGGTCTTCCCATGGAACTCAAGAAAAAAATCGAAATTCTCGCACCGGCCGGTGACATTGACAGCTTTCTGGCCGCCATCGCAGCCGGCGCTGACGCCATCTATTGCGGCCTGAAAAACTTTTCCGCACGCATGGAGGCGGAGAATTTTTCCCTGACCGAGCTCGCGGCCCTGACCGAGTTGGCTCATGCCAAGGGCGTTCGCGTGCACGTGGCCATGAACAATCTGCTCAAAACTCCGGAGCTGGATCAGGCCGGGCGTCTCATTCATCGGTTGCAGACGCAGGTAGGGCCGGACGCGCTCATCGTGCAGGATCTTGGCCTGCCCGCCCTGGCCCGGCAGGCCGGGTTCAAGGGCGAACTGCACCTTTCCACCCTGGCCAACGGCGGGACCATCGCCGGATTGCCGCAAATCCTGGCGCTGGGCGTGGATCGGCTGGTGCTCCCCCGAGAGCTGTCCGTCGATGAGATCAAGGCCGTCGCCGCCCGCTGTCCCGAGGAGTTGGGGCTTGAGGTGTTCGTGCATGGAGCGCTGTGCTATGCCGTCTCGGGCCGGTGTTACTGGTCGAGTTATCTGGGCGGCAAAAGCGGCCTGCGCGGCCGCTGCGTGCAGCCCTGCCGGCGTCAGTACCAGCAGAAGAGCCAGAAGACCTCGTTTTTCTCCTGTGACGACCTGTCCCTGGACGTGCTGGTGCGGCCTTTGGGCGGTGTGGACAAGGTGGACTCCTGGAAGATCGAGGGGCGCAAGAAGGGTCCGCATTACGTCTATTACACGGTGACGGCCTACCGCATGCTGCGTGACGCGGGCGACGACCCGGCCCAGCGCAAGGCGGCGCTCGGGCTTTTGGAAATGGCGCTGGGGCGGCCTTCCTCGCACTACAATTTTCTTGGACATAGGCCCAGCAACCCCATCGCCGACCGGGAGCAGACAGCTTCGGGCCACATGGTCGGCAAGGTCCAGGGCGGATTCAAGGCCGCCTACGTCTCGCCGCGCGAACCGCTCAAAGGCGGAGATCTGCTGCGCATCGGTTACGAGGATCAGGCCGGACATCAGACCGTCAAAATCCGGCGTGACATCCCCAAGGGCGGTCGCCTGGAACTGGCCAAGGGGCAGGGGCGTCCCGCTCCCCAGGGTGCTCCGGTCTTTCTGGTGGACCGTCGGGAGCGGGAGCTGCAAGCCTTGATCACGGATCTGAAAAAAGATCTGGTTTTCGACCGGCCGACCAAAGAATCCACCTTTTCCCCGATCCTGCCCAGAGCCATAAAGCGCAAGGGCAAGGCGCAGGAAATGGATGTATGGCGCAGCCTGCCGGCACGTCTGGGCAATCGGAGCGAGCAGGCCGTTTGGCTCACTCCGGGAGTGGAGCGGAACATATCCCGCAACATTTTCGGCCGCATCTGGTGGTGGCTTCCGCCCGTGATCTGGCCTGGGGAAGAAAAGGCCTGGACCGAGTGCCTGGACAACATGACCCGCCTCGGAGCCCGGCAGTTCGTGCTGAACGCGCCCTGGCAGATGGGGCTTTTCGGCAAGCCCGAGCGTCAGACCTTCTGGGCCGGACCCATGTGCAACACGGCCAACCCATTGGCCCTGGCGGAGCTTTCCCGCATGGGTTTTGCAGGGGCCTTTGTCAGTCCGGAGCTGGATCGTCAGGGCTTCCTGGAGTTGCCCGCGCTCTCGCCGTTGCCGCTGGGCATTCTGGTCAAGGGCATCCATCCCCTGTGCGTCTCGCGCATCCGTTCGGAAAATTTGCGCGAACGAGAGCCATTCCAGAGCCCCAAGGGAGAGCAGTTCTGGTCAAGAACCTACGGCGGGCTGGTCTGGACCTTCCCCAACTGGGAAATCGACCTGAGTGAAAAATGGGCGGAGCTGGAAAAGGCTGGGTACACCCTCCTGACCCGTCTGCACGAACCAGTGCCCGATAAGGTCTCGGTCAAGGAACGCCAGGGCCTCTGGAACTGGGATTTGAAAATGCTGTAGTCAAGTTTGCATGTTCGATACGGAGCAGGTCTGATTTGTCGGGCCTGCTTTTTTTATGCTTTTACGCATTCGCTGCTCGTATTCGATCGTATATATCTCGATTTTACATTCTATGCTTTTTGTATTCATGGCTGCATTATGTATATGTTTATGACTATATGCCGGACATGTTTCGTACATTGATAAATCAATATTGTGGAGCAGTGGAAATTTGTGCATTGATCCTCCGAAATCCATAAGGAGGTATTTTGATGAAGAAATTGCTGCAAGTGATGATCTGCGTTTTGCTCCTGGGCTTTTTTGCCGTCCCGGGCCTTGCTCAGGATCTGATCGACATCAACACCGCGACCGTGGAGGAACTCACGAGCTTGCCCGGGATCGGGCCGGTGACCGCCGGCAAAATTGTTGAGTATCGCGAGGCCCATCCTTTTGCCTCGGTGGAGGAGATCCAGGAGGTAAAGGGTATCGGACCGGCCAAGTACGAGGCCATCAAGGATCGCGTCATCGTGGGCCAGAAGAAGGCGCTAAAAGAGTAGTCAGGCCAGTTTTCATCCTCCCTGAGAGCGGCTCTCCAGATCTGTGGGGAGTCGCTTTTTCTGGTTCCGCTTTCTTGCATATTGTTCAAAACAGCTGTACGAAAAGCCTATGCTTTCGGAACTGTTCTCATCCAAAACACGCATTCAATTGCTGCTCAAACTTTTTCTCAACCCTGACGTGTCCTGCTATCTCAGGGAGTTGGCAACGGAGTTCGCCGTATCCCCCAACGCCGTCAAGGAAGAACTCGATAGCCTGACCGAAGCCGGCTATCTGGAAAAGAAAAAACAGGGCCGCTCCCTTTTCTTCCGCGCCAACACCAAGCACCCCATTTTTCCCGAACTGCACTCTATCGTCAAAAAGAGCCTGGGCATCGACCGCGTGGTCGAAGACGTCCGCCGGGATCTTGGCGACGTACACGCGGTCTACATCCTCGACGACTACGCCCTGGGCAAGGACTCCGGGCTCATCGACCTTTTGATCGTCGGCGAGGTCAAGGCGGACAGGCTGGGCGAGTATGTGCGCTTGACCGAAGGCAAGATCCGGAGAAAGTTGCGGGTGATGGTGATAGGGGTGGATGAATTCAAGGTCTCGAAACAGATTTTTTTGCAGCGGCCGTATTGGAAGGTGGTTTAGCCCCGTGCCGGGTAAAGCCAAAACTTGAAACAGGAAACGACACATGCAGAATTGTGACGCACCGCGACCAGCCTCCTTGAAAAAAGCCCTCATCACCGGCATCACCGGTCAGGATGGAGCTTATCTGGCCGAGTTTCTGCTGGCCAAGGGATATGAGGTACATGGCATCAAGCGCAGGGCGTCGCTCTTCAACACGGATCGCGTCGATCACCTCTACCAGGACCCTCACGAGCAGGGCCGCAGGTTTTTTCTGCACTACGGCGATCTGACCGATGCTTCGAACCTGATCCGCATCATCCAGGAGGTCCGGCCCGACGAGATCTACAACCTCGCCGCCCAGTCCCACGTTCAGGTATCCTTTGAAACGCCGGAATACACGGCTAACGTGGACGGTCTGGGCACACTGCGCATGCTGGAGGCCATCCGAATCCTGGGGCTGGAGAAAACGACGCGGTTTTATCAGGCTTCGACATCCGAGTTGTACGGCCTGGTGCAGGAAGTCCCCCAGACCGAGAAGACGCCTTTCTATCCGCGCTCTCCCTACGCCTGCGCCAAGCTCTACGCCTACTGGATCACGGTCAACTACCGCGAAGCGTACGGCATGTATGCCTGCAACGGCATCCTCTTCAACCACGAGTCGCCCCTGCGCGGTGAGACCTTCGTCACCCGCAAGATCACCCGCGCCATGGTCAGGATTTACCTAGGCCTGCAGGACTGCCTGTATCTGGGCAACCTGAACGCCCTGCGTGACTGGGGCCATGCCAAGGACTACGTGGAGATGCAGTGGCTCATGCTGCAGCAGGACTCTCCGGACGATTACGTCATCGCCACCGGCGAGCAGCACTCGGTGCGCGACTTCGTGCAGGCCGCAGCCAGGGAGCTGGGCATGACCATCGAATTTTCAGGCGAAGGAGTGGACGAGAAGGGCATCAACCCCGCCAACGGCAAGATCGTGGTAGCCGTAGATCCGCGCTATTTCCGCCCCACCGAGGTGGAAACCCTGCTTGGCGATCCGTCCAAGGGGAAAGAGAAGCTCGGCTGGAAGCCGAGGATCACTTTCCGGGAACTGGTCGCCGAAATGGTGCGCGCGGACCTGGAAGACGCGAAAAAGGAAGAGCTGTGCGTGCGGGCGGGGTTTTGCGTCAATACGCCGCAGGAGTGAGGCGGCGGGATTCATGACAATGAACAAAACAGACAAAATCCTCGTGGCCGGAGCGGCCGGCATGGTCGGAAGCGCCATGGTGTGTGCCCTTCTGGCCCAGGGATTCGAAAACATCCTTGGCACCACCCACAGCAAGGTGCCGGATTTTGGTCTCAGGGCAGCGGGCCGAGTTCGTCTGGAATCCTTGGACCTCATGGATCAGGTCGCAGTGCGCGCATTCTTCGAAAAAGAACGACCAGGCCACGTCTTCCTGGCCGCAGCCAGGGTCGGTGGCATCCAGGCCAACAATACGTTCCCTGCAGACTTCATCCACGCCAACCTGATCATCCAGACGAACGTCATTCACAGCGCCTACCTGGCCGGGGTGCAACACCTCCTTTTCCTGGGCTCAAGCTGCATCTATCCCCGTGAATGCCCGCAGCCCATCCGCGAATCCTATCTCTTGACCGGCCCTCTGGAGCCCACCAACCGCCCCTACGCGGTGGCCAAGATCGCGGGAATCGAAATGTGTTGGGCCTACAACCGCCAGTACGGCACGCGGTACCTTGCGGTCATGCCAACCAACCTCTACGGCCCCGGCGATAACTACGACCTGCAAACCAGCCATGTCTTGCCCGCCCTGATCCGCAAGGCGCATGAAGCCAAGGTGCGTGGAGACAGACGTTTTACAGTCTGGGGAACGGGAACGCCGCGTCGCGAATTGCTGTACAGTGACGATTTAGCAGATGCCTGCGTGTTTCTGGTGGGCGAGGCCGGGAATACCAAAACGCTTTTCAGCGACAACGAACCACCCTTGATCAACATCGGCTGCGGCGAGGACGTGACCATCGCCGAACTCGCGGGCATGGTGGCGGAGGTTGTGGGTTTTGATGGTGAGATTGTGTTTGATGAGGGTAAGCCGGATGGGACGCCGCAGAAGCTACTTGATGTGACGCGGATAAGCGGCATGGGGTGGAGGCCGGGCGTCACTTTGCCGGAGGGGATTGGCTTGGCGTACAAAAATTATGTTGATAATTTGACTTAGGATACGGACGAGGGCGCGACTGTAAACAAGATCAGGTCTGTTTTTGGTTGACCAAAACAAGGGGTAAGTGCGACGGGGCAAAGCGATATGTGCGTGGTTTCATTTTGACCGCTCGCATTGCGGCTAACGACCCGGATTTCTAGTCAAGCAGTTGATGCAGCGCCTAGAATGGAAGTTTTGCTGAGCACAGGCTTATAACTGGGATAAGGCCTAGGACCTGGAGTCCCTAATGATTTGGGACAAGTCAGTTCGCGAGATCAATTTTTATAATGACCGCATTGGAAGGTGGTGTGATGTTTTCAACAATCCTAGATCGCAAGATAAGAGTGGCTGTCGTGGGCTGTGGCCGGATTTCCGGCAAGCATTTTGAAGCCATTGCCCGGCATGGCCAGGACCTCGAACTGGTGGCCGTGTGCGACCGGGATCGGGAAGTGCTGGCCCGCATGGAAGAGGAGCATGGTGTCCAGGGATTTGATCGCCTTGATGCGCTGCTTGCAGATTCCGACGCCGACATGGTCTGCATCTGTACCCCAAGCGGCTTGCATCCGTCCCAGGTCATACGCTGCGCCAAGGCCGGCAAGCATGTCGTGACCGAAAAGCCCATGGCTACGCGCTGGGCCGACGGGGTGGCCATGGTGCGGGCTTGCGACGACGCCCGAGTCCGCTTCTTCGTGGTCAAGCAGAACCGCCGCAACACGACGCTACAGATGGTTAAGCGCGCCATTGACGAGAAGCGGTTCGGGCGCGTCTACATGGCCCATCTGAACGTGTTCTGGGCCAGGCCGCAGGCTTATTACGACCAGGCCAAATGGCGCGGAACCTGGGAACTGGATGGCGGTGCGTTCATGAATCAGGCAAGCCATTACGTGGATCTTCTGGAATGGCTCATCGGTCCCATCGCCGACGTGCAGGCCATGACCGGGACACTTGCGCGCGACATCGAGGTCGAGGACACCGGGGTCATGAACGTACGCTGGCGCAATGGAGCCTTGGGGTCTATGGCCGTGACCATGCTGACCTACCCCAAGAATTACGAAGGATCCCTGACAATTCTGGGTGAAAAGGGTACAGTGCGGGTCGGCGGCGTGGCCGTGAACGCAATCGAGACCTGGGATTTCGCCGAGCCTTGTGAGTACGATGATCAGATCAGACAGGCCAGTTACGAGACGACCTCGGTTTACGGTTTCGGGCATCCCCTCTATTACAAGAACGTCATCGACACCATGCGGGGCGTTGCCGAGCCCGAAACCGATGGCCGGGAAGGGTTGAAGAGCCTTGAAGTTATCATTGCGGCTTATCTTTCGGCCCGTGACGGTAAGACCGTATCCCTTCCGCTGGAGTACTGATGGCTGACTACTTCGTGCATGAATCCAGCTATGTGGACGAAGGGGCGCAAGTCGGGGCCAAAACACGCATCTGGCACTTCTCCCACGTCATGCCCGGCGCGGTCATCGGCGAGGGGTGCAATCTGGGTCAGAACGTGGTGGTCGCGTCCAATGTGGCCATCGGCAACAATGTGAAAATACAGAACAACGTCTCCGTGTACGGTGGAACGGTCATTGAGGATGACGTCTTTCTTGGGCCTTCCTGCGTGCTGACCAATGTGACCAACCCCCGGTCCCAGGTGAACAGACAGGCTTTATACGAGAAGACGCTGATCCGCCGCGGCGCGACCATCGGAGCCAACGCCACGGTGGTATGCGGCATCACCATCGGTCGCTATGCCTTTATCGCAGCCGGTAGTGTCATAGCCCGCGATGTGCCGGATTACGCCCTGATCATGGGTGTTCCTGGACGGCAAGCCGGATGGATGAGCCGCCACGGGCACAGGCTGGAAAATCCGGACAGCGAGGGCATCATGGTTTGTCCGGAATCCGGATACCGATACCAACTCAAATCCAATTTTACCGTTGACGCTGAAACCGCAAGCGCGAAAACAGCTTGCCAAGATAGGCTTGTCTGCCTGGATCTCGACGAAGAGGCCCCCCTCCCGGCTGAAAAAACAACAGGCACAAAAATCTACGACGAACTAAAATCCAAAGCTCATCGTGACTAACCAAAAACTAAAAACTAAAAACCAAATGCAAGTCCCCCTTCTCAATCTCAAGGCCCAGTACGAGGCCATCAAGGACGAAATCGACCAAGCCGTGGCCGCGGTCTTCGCCTCCCAGCAGTTCATCAACGGCCCCCAGGTCGCGGAGTTGGAAACGGGCGTGGCCGAGTATTCGGGATGCGCGCATGGCGTGGGCGTGTCATCGGGCAGTGACGCCCTGATCATCGCGCTTATGGCAGAAGACATAGGCCCTGGAGATGAAGTCATCACCACGCCCTACACCTTTTTCGCCACCGCCGGAGCCATCGCCCGCGTCGGAGCCAAACCCGTCTTCGTGGACATCGACCCGGTCACGTTCAATATCGATCCAAACCTGATCGAGCAGGCGGTAACGTCGCGCACGAGGGCCATCATTCCCGTCCACCTATTCGGCCAAATGGCCGACATGGACCCTATCATGGACCTCGCTCACTCCTTCAACCAAAAACCAATCACCGTGATCGAGGATGCAGCCCAGGCCATCGGCGCCGAATACAAGGGACACCGTGCTGGCTCCATCGGCGACTACGGGACGTTCTCCTTCTTCCCGTCCAAGAACCTCGGCGGAGCCGGGGACGGCGGCCTTGTTGTCTGCCAGGATGCGGATCGGGCGGAACGGTTGAAGATTTTGCGCAACCACGGTTCCAAGCCCAAATATTTTCACAAGTTCATCGGCGGCAATTTTCGTCTCGATACTATCCAGGCCGCAGTGGTGCTGGCCAAGCTCCGTCATCTCGATGCCTGGACGGCGGCCAGACAGGAACACGCTCGGATCTACCGACGCCTGTTCGAGGCGTCCGGCCTGCAGGAAAGAGGACTGACGCTGCCGGTAGAGATCATGGACCGGCACATATACAACCAGTTCGTCATCCGCTACCAGGATCGCGACGGTCTGAAACAGCATTTGGCGAATCATGGTGTAGGTACGGAAATCTATTATCCCTTGCCTCTGCACCTGCAGGAGTGCTTTGCCTATCTTGGCCATAAAGCAGGAGCTTTCCCTCATGCCGAACGGGCAGCGGCAAACTCTTTGGCCCTGCCCATCGATCCGGTGCTGTCAGAAGCCGAAATTGAATATGTGGTCTCCACCATCAACCAACAACCAAAATGAAAATTCTCACCGTCATCGGAGCCCGCCCCCAGTTCATCAAAGCTTCGGCCGAGCTGGGGGCGATTCAGGCAGATCAATCCTGACTGATTCCGGCGGCGTGCAGAAGAAGGTTTTTTTCACCGTTTGTCGTGCATTACGATATGTGATGAGATGGAGTGGGTGGAAACGGTGGAGATGGGGAGGAATGTGCTGGCGGGGGGAGCGGGAGGGACTTATTGAAGCGATAAGAGCTCGGCACAATAGAGTTAAGATTGAGAGTTCTCCTTATGGAGAAGGTAAGGCCTCCCAAAGACTTTTAGGTGAATTTAGATATGATTCATACTGCTGAATATGTGCGCAAGTTTATTCTCCTATGCGGTGATATAAGAAGTCGACGGATTTAATTTAAGGTTGGAATAGATGTTTCAATTATGTAGTCCCAGTCTATGTTATTAATACGAAAGATTCTTTCATTGTTTACGCCAAAAGAGCGACGTCGAAGCTATCTGCTTTTGGCGATGATCCTTGTGATGGCCGTTCTGGATACGATTGGGGTAGCATCGATTATGCCTTTTATGGCGGTTCTTGCTAACCCAGAGGTTGTAGAGACCAACAAGTGGCTTGCATTAGTTTACGGAGAGCTGGGTTATGGCGATCCCAAAGAATTTTTGTTTTTTTTGGGTGTTGCGGTTTTTGTGCTGCTGTTGTCTTCGATTTGCTTCAAAGCGTTGACTCAATGGGCACTGTTGCGGTTTACCAACATGCGCAACTATTCGTTGTCATGTCGTTTGTTCAAAGGATATCTTGAGCGCCCTTACGAATGGTTCTTGAACAGGCATAGCGCGGATTTGGGAAAAAGCGTCTTGTCAGAGGTTGGGGAAGTGGTCAACGGAGTTGTTATTCCTGTCATGCAAATGCTGGCTCATGGGGCCGTGGTTTTGTTCATGATTGGATTGTTGGTGATCGTTGATCCAACGTTAGCTTTGTTTGTGTCACTGGTTCTCGGTGGTGCCTACCTGCTGATATATTTTGTTATTCGTCGATATTTATCAAGAATTGGCAAAGACAGAGTGCTTGCTAACAAGCAAAGATTCCAAGTCGCGCAAGAAGCCTTGGGTGGCATCAAAGAGGTTAAAATTTTTGGCAGAGAGCAGGCGTTTTATAGAAAATTTACTGCTCCTGCGCTCCGGTTTGCTCAGCACCAGGCTAATAGTCAGGTCATGAGCCAACTTCCACGATATGCGCTGGAGGTTGTTGCTTTTGGCGGAGTGTTAACACTCGCGCTGGTATTGTTTCGTACGCACGATAATTTTTCTCATGTATTGTCGATTTTGGCTGTATATGCTTTCGCTGGATATCGTCTCCTTCCAGCTCTGCAGCAAGTTTATGCGCATGTGAGCAAGTTGCGGTTTGGATTGGCAGCGTTAGATTCTTTGTATAATGATATGAAGCTTTTTTGTAAAAAGGAAGGCGGGGAAATCAATAGTTCAATCCGTGCGCTTTCCCCGAGCAAGCGTATACATTTAAAAGATGTTGTCTATTCGTATCCAGATGCAAAGACTTCGGCATTACGCGGAATGGATATGGAAATTACGGTTAATACCACGGTGGGTTTGGTGGGGTCAACTGGGGCCGGAAAAACAACAACCGTGGATATTTTGCTCGGACTCCTGTGGCCGGAGGGAGGAGGGTTGTTTGTCGATGATGCCCCTATTGCCCAAAATAATGTCCGAGAGTGGCAAAATGTGTTGGGGTACGTCCCACAGCAAATCTATCTTGTTGATGACAGCGTAGCTGCGAACATAGCTTTTGGCGTCCCTGAAAATGAAATAAATATGGAGTCAGTTGAACGATCTGCTCGCGTCGCGGAGCTGCATGATTTTGTAAGCTCAGATCTTCCCCATGGGTACTCAACACTCGTTGGAGAGCGAGGAGTACGGTTGTCGGGGGGGCAGCGTCAGAGGATTGGAATTGCCAGAGCTCTTTATCATGATCCAGAAGTGCTTGTTTTTGATGAAGCTACAAGCGCTCTTGATAATCTTACTGAGCAGGCAGTGATGAGTGCTGTTCACAATATCGGCAAGAGCAAGACAGTTATTTTAATTGCGCACCGGTTGACAACTGTAAAAGACTGCGATCGGATATTTTTTCTAGAGAAGGGAAGGGTCGTTAAAAGTGGAAATTTTGAAGAGTTGGAAAAGTCATGCGAATCTTTTAGAATGATGGCCGGAAATATATTGAGAGAAGACGCTTCATAGTGTGGGTTTTTCATAAATTTGTCATTAATTTGATATAATAGGTTATTATGTTTAATAATAAGACAATTCTTGTTACCGGTGGAACGGGATCTTTTGGAAACGCCTTTGTGCCAATGACTCTTGGCAAATACGATCCAGCGAAAGTGATTATTTTTTCCAGAGACGAAATGAAACAATGGGAGATGGCCCAAAAATTTCAAGGTGACGATCGAGTTCGTTTTTTTATTGGTGATGTGCGGGACAGAGAGCGTCTTTATCGTGCTCTTGACGGGGTTGATTACGTTGTCCACGCTGCTGCGACAAAGATTGTTCCTACAGCGGAATATAATCCTTTTGAGTGTGTTAAAACAAATATAAACGGCGCTATGAATCTTATAGATGCTTGCATCGACAAGAAAGTGCAGCGTGTTGTCGCTCTTTCAACGGACAAGGCTAGCAGTCCAGTCAATCTTTACGGCGCAACAAAGCTCGCTTCTGATAAGCTGTTTGTAGCAGGTAATTCTTATGCTGGCGGAAAGACAACAAAATTTTCAGTGGTACGTTATGGGAACGTAATGGGCTCTCGCGGTTCTGTGATTCCATTTTTTATGTCAATCAAGGATAGGGGCGTTTTGCCAATAACCGATGAACGCATGACGCGTTTTATGATTACGTTAGAGCAAGGTGTAGAATTGGTATGGCGGGCTTTTGAGGATATGGTTGGTGGAGAAGTCTATGTTAAAAAAATTCCATCAATGAAGGTTACTGATTTAGCGCTTGCGATAGCTCCAGATGCTAAACTAGAATTTGTAGGTATTCGGCCCGGGGAGAAACTGCATGAGCAAATGATTGGCGAGGATGATTCATATTATACTTACGATTATCCTGAATATTACAAGATATTGCCGGCAATTAATAATTGGTCGGATTGTCCAAGGCGAATTAAAGATGGTAAGAAAGTGCAAGAAGGTTTTAGTTATACGAGTAATGGGAATACTGATTGGATGTCACGCGAGGAATTATCTTCCTGGATTCTGGAAAATTACGATAAAATAGGCAATATCTAAGTATGATACCCTACGGCCGCCAAGAAATTATCCAAGCCGATATTGATGCGGTGGTTGATGTCCTGCGCTCAGACTTTCTTACGCAGGGTCCCGTGGTTCCGCGTTTCGAGCAGGCAGTCTCCAATCATGTGGGGGCAGAACATGCTGTAGCCGTGAATAGCGCTACTTCAGCTCTTCACATCGCATGCCTTGCTTTGAATCTTGGGCCTGGGGATTGGCTCTGGACGACTCCGATTACCTTCGTAGCTTCCGCGAATTGCGGGTTGTACTGCGGTGCTCGTGTCGACTTTGTTGATATTGATCCACGCACTTACAATCTTTGCCCTCTCGCACTGGAAAGGAAGCTTGAAAAAGCTGAACGTGAGGGATGTTTGCCTAAGATAGTTGTTCCCGTTCATCTCTGTGGCCAGTCTTGCGACATGGCGGCCATTCATGCATTAGGAGGGCGCTATGGATTCAAAATTATTGAGGATGCTTCCCACGCCATTGGCGGCAAATACCGAGGAGAATTCATAGGTAATTGCCGGCACAGCGACATAACCGTTTTCAGTTTTCATCCCGTCAAAATCATTACCACCGCTGAGGGGGGGATGGCGACGACAAACGACATTAGTCTGGCGAATCGGATGTCCCTTCTTCGAAGCCACGGAATTACTCGTGATCCGGACTTGATGACCCAGTCCCCTGACGGGCCGTGGTATTATCAACAGATCGAACTTGGGTTTAATTATCGAATGACTGAACTGCAGGCTGCACTCGGTGCTAGTCAGATAAAAAGGTTGGATGAATTTGTATCACGCCGCCATGCCTTGGCACGGCGCTACGATGAAATGTTGGCTGGAGTTTGCGTAATCACGCCTTGGCAGCATCCAGACTCGTACTCAGGTTTGCATTTATATGTTATCCGTACGAACCATGGAAAAACGGGCGGATCACGCGACCAGATTTTCAAAAGCATGCGCAATCAAGGCATCGGCGTAAATGTGCACTACATTCCGGTTCACACCCAACCCTACTACCGAAATTTTGGTTTTGAGCCAGGGGATTATCCTCAGTCTGAGAGCTATTATGCCGAAGCGATTAGCCTTCCCATGTTTCATGGCATGACCGAAGGTCAACAGGTCGCCGTCGTGGAGGCTCTTTGCAAGGCGGTGGAGCCATGAAGCCGGCAGTGATCCCCGCGAGGGGTGGCATTAATCGCGTTTCCCGCAAAAACATCAGGGAATTTAGCGGCAGGCCTATGATTACCTGGGCCATTGAACCTGCGCGGAAGAGTAGGTGTTTCGAGCAGGTCATCATTTCTACTGGTGATGCAGAAAACGCGGATATTTCCCATCAATGGGGCGCAGACACCGATGAGGACTGGCACCGAGCGGACTTAATGCTCAGGGCCCTGAGCAAGATTGAGGAATGGTAATGAGACCGAGAATTATCGTTTTTCGCGTCGATGCGTCTCTAGAAATCGGCACGGGCCATGTCATGCGCTGCCTGACACTTGCTGAAGCTTTGCGCGAACGCGGATGCGAATGTCATTTCATCTCCCGCGAACATCCCGGAAATTTGAGCGACCTTGTTTCCGAACGGGAATTTACTGTGCACAATCTCCCCGCCACAGATATAACACAGGAAATTGAGTACGAACTTGACTCGCCAGCACATACTGCATGGCTCGGCACAAATTGGAAGACGGACGCTGCGCAGGTACGTTCTGTTATTCGGGATATGGCTGTTGATTGGCTTGTTGTTGACCATTATGCGCTCGACGCTAATTGGGAACGAGAGTTGCGTTCCGTTTGCCGCAAGATTTTAATAATTGATGACCTTGCAGATCGTCAGCATAACTGTGACTTGTTGCTGGACCAGAATTTAGTTAAGGATTGGCAGAGCCGCTATAATAGCGTAGTTCCTGAGAATTGCGGATTGATGCTTGGTCCGGAATATGGTCTTTTGCATCCCATATATGCAGAGTTGCATGATCGTGTTCCACCTAGAGAAGGGCCTGTTCGTCGAATTTTGGTATATTTTGGCGGTGCAGATAGTGATAGTCTGACTGGTATGGTGGTTTCTGCTTTTAAGTCATTACGCCGTGATGATATTATGCTTGACGTTGTCATTAGTCCCGCAAGTCCGCACATTGATTCAATTCGGAGGCAGGTTGCGGAAAACCAACGTATTTGTTTGCATGAGCACCTGCCAACTCTTGCGTCATTAATTGTTAAGGCTGACCTTGCTGTAGGCGCTGGAGGCGCGACGTCCTGGGAGCGTTGCTGTTTGGGCTTGCCAACTCTCGTTATCACGTTGGCCGAAAATCAGAGGCCAATCGCTGAAGAATTAGGACGACTTGGCTTGGTTCGTTATCTTGGGCATAAAGATGCCATAGGTGAGACGGTAATTGCGCAAGAACTCCAGAGAATTTTGGAATCAGGGATTTCGCCTGATTGGTCTACAAGGTGTCGAAAATTGGTGGATGGACAAGGCGTAGAGCGAGTTGCAGATGTGGTATTACTTAATTCCCAGACTCCCCTTAAAGCAAGGCTGGCTCGTAGAGATGATGAAAAGATACTCTTGGCCTGGGCTAATGACCCTCTGGTTCGTAAAAATGCTTTTAATACGGAACAAATCAACGCTGAAACTCATCGGAAATGGTTTTATGATCGGTTGCGAGATTTAGACCATTGTCGCATATTTATTTTAGAAACAGGAAATGGATTGCCAGTTGGGCAGGTTCGTTTTGACCATAGTCCGTCTGGCTGGGTCGTTAGCTATTCTTTAGATCCGTGTGCACGTGGTCGTGGCCTGGGGAAGCAGTTGCTCCAGGTTGCGATGTTAGCTTTTCGCGAGTCTGTAAAACATGCCACCATTTTGGCCCGGGTTAAAGATTTTAACATTCGGTCACGTAAAGTCTTGAATCGGATTGGCTTCACACATGAGGATCAAGGGGAGGGCGAGCTTGTCTATCGCCGTTTACTCTGACCCGACAAGTTTGATAAACGCCTCTATTCCAATCTAGATCTTGGGTAGGTTGGCTTTTTACAATCCCCGGCACTTTTTTGGTACGAGGGATAAGAATTTATCCTGAAAATTAGAAACTGTAAATTCAAATCAGGTATTTGAAGATGACGTTCACCATTGACGGCCGTGCTATCGGCCCTGATCATCCACCATACATTATTGCAGAGCTTTCAGCAAACCATAACGGTTCGTTGGAGCGCGCGCTTCAAACCATTGAAGCCGCACACAGGTGCGGAGCGGATGCGATCAAGTTGCAGACGTACACTGCTGATACCTTGACCATCGACTGTGATGCCCCGGATTTTATGATTAAAGGCGGATTATGGGATGGCTACAAGCTCTATGATCTCTATAAATGGGCTGAAACCCCTTATGAATGGCATCAAGCCATGTTTGATCATGCCCGTAGTATCGGCATAACCATTTTTTCTACTCCTTTTGACGAAACAGCGGTTGATCTCTTGGAAGATCTTGGGACTCCAGCTTACAAAATAGCTTCATTTGAAATCGTCGACCTTCCACTTATACGGTATGCGGCTAGAACGGGTAAGCCGATGATTATGTCAACAGGCATGGCAAGCGAAGAAGAGATAGAAGAAGCAGTTAACGCTGCGCGTGAATCTGGGTGCGCTAATTTAATCTTGCTTCATTGTATCAGTAGTTATCCGGCACCAATAAATCAGGCTAATTTGCGTCAAATTCTTGAACTTTCACGCAGATTCGGAGTTGTAAGCGGGTTATCGGATCACACATTGGGAACAATAGCCGCTGTTACGTCGGTTGCCCTTGGGGCCAGCGTTATTGAAAAACATTTTACTTTGAGTCGAGAAGACAGCGGGCCTGATAGCGCGTTTTCAATAGAGCCTAGTGATCTGGAAAGAGTTTGCCTAGAAGCGAAAGAGGCTTGGTTGGCTGTTGGCATGCCTGGTTTTAAGCGGCCAGAAGTTGAAAAAAATTCCTTGATTTTTCGAAAGTCATTGTTTTTTGTTCGAGATTTAGCGGTTGGAGCTACCATCTGTGCCAACGATGTTCGCAGAATTCGTCCAGGAGTAGGTCTTCCTCCAAAATATTATGATCATGTAATCGGTAGGAAGCTAAAATTTGCTGTCAGCAGAGGGATGCCTGTGTCGATGAGTTTAATAGAAGAGTAGGGGGTGATAATATTATGAATAATACATTGTGCATCATTCCTAGCAAGGGTAGTTCTGTAAGATTTCCCAACAAGAACGTAAGATTATTTTTTGGACACCCTCTTGTTGCTTATGCTATCAGAAAGGCGATAAAGGCAAATATTTTTGATAAAGTTTTGGTGTCGACTGAATGTGCAGAAATAGCATCTATGTCTCAAGAGTACGGTGCTTGGATTCCATTTATGCGTCCAATTGCTTTGTCAAATGATCCGTATACTATTGTTGATGTAGTTAAAGATGTTGTTTGTAAGTTGTCTAGTATTGAATTTTCTTTTGATAATATATGTGTTTTGTTGCCAACGAGTCCATTGTCTTCCGTCGCTGATATTGTCGAGGCATTTAAGATTTTTAAAATGAGTTCTGCAGATGCACTTATGAGTGTTGTTGAGAATGAATATCCGCCATATAATGCTTGGTTGATTGACAATGAAGGAAGTCGCAAGCGACTTTTTCATTGTTTTCCAGAAAGTAAGTATGTCGTAACAAAATCAACTGAGTGTCCATCTACATATAGATCTAATGGTGCTATTATGTTTTACAGTTTAAATTCGCTGCTAGAAAAGAATCATTACAAATATATGGATATCGTTCCTTATGTCATGCCAAGAGAAAATTCTGTGGATATAGACACGCTGATGGATTTTAAATATGCTGAATACTTAGTAGATAGTGGTATTGTTGAGTTGCAGGGAGGGCTTTTTGATGAATAGTTTTTATGTAAGTCCAGTGAAGGTTGGTCGTCGGTATGTCGGAGATGGAATGCCAATATTTATCATGGCTGATATAGGCCTTACGAATGGCGGTAATAAAGAGACCGCTTTTAAGCTGGTCGATATTGTGTCAAGATTAGGTGTTGATGCTGTAAAAATGCAGATGATAGGTCCTGATTATCTTTTAGGTGACAAGAGTGTAGAGTATACATATGAAACTTTCGACGGTAGAAGTAAGACTGAAAATATGTATTCAATGTTTAAAAAACTTGAATATAGTGTGCAAGATTGGTGCGATATTAAAAATTATGTTGAATCGAAAGGGATGGAGTTTATTTGCACTTCCCATTATATGGAAGCCGTTTCAATTTTAGAGACAGCAAATGTGTCTGTTCATAAGATTTGCACGTGGAGTTCTAGTCATAAGCGCTTGATTCAGGCTATAGGTCGTACGCGAAAGCCAATTATTATTGATACAGGGGTTTTCACTACTGCTGGAATGAATGAGGTTCTAGACTGGTATTTGAAGGCGGGTGGGACGGGAGTTATTTTTCTTCATGATTTTCATACTAATCAATACGAGGACATGAATTTCAGATCCATCCCATTTTTAAAAGCTCAATATGGGTATCCGGTTGGATATACGCCCCAAGGACGCGACTTTGATTTAGATTTTTTGTCCATTGGTATGGGAGTTAACGTTTTAGAAAAGCGCATAACTTTAGATCGAAGTATTTTAGAAAATGGTCATAACAAAGCTTTAGATCCGAGTGAGTTTGCCCTTTGGTTCGAGAGGATTAAGGAGCTTGAGCGTGCGCTCGGTTCGTATTGCTTAAGGCCGGCGTATGAAGATTTAGTTCAAAGTAAAAAGTATTTTAAAAGTTTGTATTTAAAAATAAACGTCAATTCTGGGGATTTATTGTCCGATGATATGGTCGCTGCAATGCGCCCAGGATCGGGGATATCTGCATCTTTGATTGATACTGTATGTGGAAGGCGATTTAATAAATCCATTTCAGCAGGAAGCATGATAAGTATGGACGATTTTATTTAGGAGGATTTATGGAGTATTCTACGGAACAAGAGTTATTCTGGTCTGGAGTGTTTGGAGATGATTATATTTTAAGAAATTCATCGGCGAACAAAGTAGTCAGTAATGTGGTTTTTTTTTCAAAAATCATTTCAAAAATTGGACCAATAAAGTCAGTAATAGAGTTTGGTTCGAATATAGGTCTAAATTTGAAGGCATTGCGCCTTTTGCTTCCAGACATTAGTCTTTCTGCAGTAGAAATTAATAATAAAGCTGTTTCGGAGTTGCAGAATTTTTCTAATATTACGATTTATAACACATCTATTTTAGAAAAAATTAATTCACCTAAGCATGATCTATCATTTGTTAAGGGTGTTTTAATTCATATTAATCCAGAGAGTCTGGCTCTAGCATATGAAAATATTTATTCTTCAACAAATAAATATATTTTAATAGCTGAATACTATAACCCTACTCCAGTTGAGATAGAATATAGAGGTCACAAGGGTAAATTGTTTAAAAGAGATTTTGCAGGAGAGATGCTGCGAAAGTATCCTGATTTGAAAATTATTGACTATGGTTTTGTATATCATAAAGATACGTTTCCTCTGGATGATATAAATTGGTTTTTGTTAGAGAAAGTATGATAGTTATTTTGTATTCATGACTGAAGCTACAGAAGTGGTTCCAGATCTCTGTACAAGTCTTCAGTGGCCTGCCCGGCTCTTTTCAGGCCAGCCGAAACTTGAGATAGGTTTTTCCCTCAACCACGAGGGGACTGATAAAAAAGGGACGATTTTCCGAAGAGCAGATGGTGGGCATCCTGCGCGAAGCTGACCGCAGCCCGGTGGCCCAGGTGGCCAAAAAGCATGGGATCAGTGAGCAGACGATCTATACATTGCGCCAGCGGTTTGTCGGCATGTCCGCCGATGACGTGAGGCGTCTGCGCCTGCTGGAACAAGAGAACACGCGGCTGAAGAAGATCCTTGCGGAACGGGACCTGGAAATCGAGGTCATGAAGGAGATCGCCGCAAAAAAGTGGTAGGCGCACCCGCCCGACGCCTCCAGGTGGCATACGCCAGGAGTCGCGGGCTTTCACAGCGCAGGGCGTGTGCGCTGTTGTCCACTCCCCGGTCATCGCTCCACTACGAGTCACGACTGGAGGCCCGGGACAAGCCGCTAATGGCAGACCTTGCTGCGACGTATCCGCGCTTCGGATATTGCAGGATCAGCGTGTTCATGGAACGCTTGGGGCATGTCATGGGCGTCGACAAGGCGTTTCGGCTGTGGCCCAAGGCTGGGTTGCGGGTGCCCAGGAAGCGGCCTCGAAAACAAGTGGCTGCATCCCGCCCGAGGCCACGACTGCTGATGGGAGCAAGCGAACTGTGGGCGTATGACTTTGTCTACGATGCCTGCGCAAACGGGCAGCAGATCAAATGCCTGACCGTGGTGGACGAATACACGCGTGAATGCCTGGCTATAGACGTTGCCGGTAGCATCAGGTCGGGCCGGGTGATCGAGGCGCTGTCCCGCCTGATCAGCGAACGGGGGGCCCCTTTGAGCCTGCGTTCTGACAACGGTCCGGAGTTCGTGTCGAAGGCGCTGCACAGATGGGCGGCTCGGGAGTCTCTGGATCTGGCGCTGATTGAGCCTGAGAAGCCATGGCAGAACGGTTTGAACGAGAGTTTTAACGGTATAATTTCGTGACGAATGCCTGCCGATGGAATGGTTCCGGTGTCGGGCAGAGGCAAGGGTTGTGATCGAGGAATGGAGGCGGCACTACAACTCCGTGCGCCCGCATTCAAGCCTGAACAACATGACGCCCGAATACTTTTGTCGGCAGTATGGAAAAAACATGCACCGTGGGGAAACCCTCAAGGATTAATTGGTCCGAAGTTTCCCGGCAGATGATTAAGTCGCATCAGGCATTGCATGATGTTTAAGGTGGATTGTGTGAAAATCATAACGGTCAGAGAAAAATTTTTTTCAATAGAAGAAGATTTGAATTTATTTGAACTTGATTTTTTTGATTTTAAATTTTGGGACTACCTTCGATACGGAGTTTACAAGGATTTACTTAATTTCTCAAGCATCTCTGCTAAAAATGTAAATATAAGTTCAAGATATTTAGATAGGCTGCTTTTGCTTAAACACTCATTTTTTTCTATTGTTAATCCAAGGTGTTTAAATCCGCATGATGTCCTTTTTTTTGGTCATCCGCAACGCCGATTATTAGAAGATAACTTATGGTGGGATATTTACTCTGATCCTCTTGTCGATGTAATAAGCAACCAATTTAAAACTTTATTGATTGAAAAGCCTGTAAATAGCAAGCATTTTGCGCCATCAAAAACAAAAAATATTCATTACTTAGACCATGCGTACCTATGTTCTTCTATTGCTCGTAGATTTTCTGTAAAAAATTTTCATGAAAAAAATAAATTTTTAGATAATGTAGAGAATGAATTTTTTGTTCAATTTGGATTTAAGTTAAATATTTATAAAAGAATACGCGATGCGTATATTCGTAGAAAAGTTTTGATGCAGTATTTTGATTACTTAATTAATAAAGTTAAGCCAAAAATTGTATTTGTTGTAGTTGGCTATTTAAATAAAGAGTTTATTGAAAGTTGCAAGAAAAATTTTGTGCCTGTTATAGAATTGCAGCATGGCACCGCGGTCAATAGTGGGCATGTTGGTTATTCTTATCCGCATAATGTAAAATTGAATACATTTCCTGACTATTTGTTAACGTTTGGTGACTATTGGTTGTCTCGCTGTTCATATCCGGTCGATAAATCAAAAGTTGTTAGTGTAGGATTTCCGTATTTAGAATTGCAAAAAAACAAATATAAAAAATTCGAAAAAAGGCGACAGATTGTATTTATTTCTCAGCCTATGGTTGGTAAGTATTTGGTTAAAATGGCGCTTCATTTACTTAATAGCGCAAATTTTCAGTATGATATAGTGTATAAATTACATCCATGTGAGTACAGTGACTGGAGTAATTTGTATCCTGAATTGCGAGATTCTAATTTGAAGGTGGTTAAAAATGAAATACCACTATACCAACTTTTATCAGAATCTCAATTTGTAGTAGCGCATACATCAACAGTTGTTTATGAAGCTTTAGAGTTTGACTGTAGCGTATTACTTTATAATTTTACGGGAATAGAAAGTATGATTGATTTAATAGAGAAAAAAGTTTTGTATATTTTTGATAATGTCGAAGAATTGCTGCATATAATTAAAAAAAATGAATCTGTAAGTAATAATTATTCAGTTAGTTTTTTTAAAAAAAATTCTATTTGTAATATACTAAATTTAATTAATCAGATAAATTTTTGTAAATAAGCAGTAACCCTTTATTAAGTTTTAATTTTAGCAGAGCTAATTGTTGATTAGTTAATGAAAACTATATTTTTAATGGTGCTAGTTCGGGGATAGCTACGCTCTACACTGGCCTTGGCTTGGTGGGGCGCTTTACTTTTGTCAGGAGTTCCTGGAGCAACGGCATGGACGATAATTTTGTTAAAAATCTTGAGACGGATTCCGTCCATTCCAATGACTGTCATGACGCAGTCTCCGTTACGAAGATAGTGATGAAGTGGGTCAAGGATTTCAATGAGTTCTTACCACATAAGAACGGCAGGATGCTTACGCTTAGAGAATTCATCCGCCTTTTCGCAATCACGGAGAGTCAAGTTTAATATGTCTGAATCTATCAAATAACTGAATGTCTAATTTTATATAGAGGTTAAAGTTAATGCGAATCATGTCGGTTGTCGGTGCTAGGCCTAATTTTATGAAAATAGATCCTGTAATTCGAAACATTAATAAATATCCGGCTGATTTTATTAATATTTTAGTTCACACAGGGCAGCACTACGACCCTAAAATGTCTCAAATTTTTTTTGATGAACTAGGAATGCCATTACCGGATATAAATTTGGAAGTTGGTTCTGGTACTCATGCTTATCAGACTGCTGAAATTATGAAACGCTTTGAATTGGTTTTGCTTGATTATAAACCAGATTGGGTGATTGTCCCTGGTGACGTAAATTCTACCTTGGCATGTGCTTTGGTTGCTTCGAAGATTGGTGTTCCGGTTGCTCATTTGGAGTCAGGCCTGAGGTCCTTTGATAGGTCTATGCCGGAAGAAATAAATCGTATTCTAACGGATCAAATTTCCGACATGTTGTTAGTGCCATCGGTAGATGCTAAAGCAAATCTCTTAAAAGAGAATATTTCTGAAGACAAAATTTATTTTGTTGGTAATGCGATGATTGATACGCTGATAAGGCTTTTGCCTCTTGCTAAAAAAAGGATAAATCATCTTTTAGAAAGGTTTTCTATTACGAAAAATTTTGTATTATGTACTTTACATAGACCGTCTAATGTTGAGGATAATAAATCTCTTTCAGAAATTCTTAAATCTTTAAACATGTTGTCTCAAAATTATGATATAATATTTCCTGTCCATCCTCGAACCAGAAAAGCAATTTTAGAATCTGAGATGTATCAAGACAAAAAAAACGTACATTTTATTGAGCCTCTTGGATATTTAGACTTTCTTTCTTTGCAATCGAACGCTTCTTTGGTGATAACTGACTCTGGTGGGGTTCAAGAAGAAACGACTTATCTGGGTATACCATGTCTGACTGTTAGGGATAATACTGAACGTCCAATTACAATATCTGAAGGCACCAATATTTTAGTGCATGCTGACGCAAGTCAGATTACATCTATTGCTCTAAATAAGATTAATAATTCTCTTCAAGGTCATTCTGTTCCAAAATACTGGGATGGTTGTGCAGGTGAGCGTATTGTGAATATTTTCAGGGGGATGCTTTAGTGCGTATCGGGATGATTCTAATTAATGAGCGTGGATTCCCACCTGACATCAGGGTTGCGAAAGAGGCAAAGTCGCTTTCTCAAGGTGGTCACAAAGTTTTCATTTTGTGCCGAGCAAACTCGATCAATGACGAGGGTGAGGAGTTCCTTGATGACTTAGGAGCAACCGTTGTGCGGATGCATGTTGATGATTCAAATTTCTTCACAAAGTTGTGTTACGCATTATTATTGTTTAATATTCCTTGGGAAAATATAATTAATATTTTTATTGATAGATTTAAGCTAGAGGCATTGCATGTCCATGATTTGTTTGCGGTTCCTGTCGTTTTAAGAACAAAAAAACATGGATTACATTTGATTGCTGATCTGCATGAAAATATGCCCGCCGCAATGCGATCTTATCGGTCTTCTGATATGTTGTTCATGCGTTTTTTAAAATCTCTTGTCTGGAATTACCACTGGATGCGATATAGAGAGTCTGTATGTTTGAAAAAGTTTGATAGGATTGTCACCGTTGTCCCTGAAGCTTCTGAGCGAATTGTTAATTATGGAATTAATAAAAATAAAATTTTTGAAATCTCAAATACTGAAGATGAGTCTACCTTTAATTTTGAACTAGATAGTGTAGATAGCGGTATAATGTCACGCTATAAAAATAATTGGGTAGTCAGTTATATTGGTGGCATTGGTCCTCACAGAGGGATGGATACTACGTTGAAGGCCGTATCTGTTGTTGGAAACAAGATACCTGGTTTTAAATGTATTGTTGTTGGTGCAAATAATGAGCGAATTCGGAGAGATTTGGAGAAGCTGTGTTCGTCCCTTAAGGTTTCGGAATTTGTTGAGATTATTGGCTGGGTACCATTTAACAAGGTCAATAGTTACGTAATGGCAAGTAATGTATGTCTTGTTCCGCACAACAATTTTGAACATACGCACACCACTGTACCTCACAAATTATTCCAATATATGATTTGTAAAAGATCAGTGCTTGTAAGTGATTGTGCGCCATTAAAAAGAATTGTGCTTGATTCCGGGTGCGGTAAAATTTTTAGGGCTAATGATTATTTGGACATGGCAGACAAATTGATTTGGATGTACGAACATCCTGATGAATTAAAAAAAATGGGATATCTGGGGCATAAGTTTGCTCTTGGAAAATATTCGTGGAGGCACGATTCACAAACATTAAATTTAATGTATAAAGAACTAACTTATAAGAATGAAATTCCATGATTTTATACTATCTATGTTTGCAAGTTACTCGTAAAGGTCAAGCTTCCTATTCTCATGTTAATGAAATTATTTGCGGTTTGCGAAAGAGAGATGTTCTTGTAAAACTTTTCCAGCCATTTTATCGTGTTAATGAACATAAGCCATCCGTGTATGTCCGGGTAAAAAATTTTTTCTTGACACAAATTCGGCTAATTATGTCAACTATTTCAGATTTAGTGTATGTTCGTTGGCATTTTGCAACGTTTATTGTTTCTTTATGGGCGCGACTTCGGAGCGTTCCTATTATTTGTGAAATCAATGGTCCTTATGAAGATCTTTTTTTGTCTTATCCTTGGACAAATTACGGTAGGTCTTTTTTTATCTTTTTGATGCGGCAACAGCTAAAATGGGCGGATGCCGTTATCGCTGTTACCCCGCATCTCGTAGAATGGGTTCGGCGCGAGGCGGGACATGATCGTGTTTTTCTGGTTTCCAATGGGGCTAACACGGATATTTTTAATCCGCTGGTAGCACGTTCTGACAACATCGATCTTCCGGAAAAGTATGTTATTTTTTTTGGAGCGCTTTCCTTGTGGCAGGGCGTTGAAACCATGCTTGAAGCAGCGAAGTCTCCATTGTGGCCGAGTGAAGTTTCCTTGGTCATTGTCGGTGATGGTGTTGGGGCCGCGAAAGTTGCCAACGCCGCTGCGTCTGCGAGCACTATCAGCTTTGTTTCTCCTGTAGATCAAACTGTTTTGGCTGGATTAATTTGCAACGCTTTGTGTTCGCTATCTCCTCAGGTTGGTCAAAGATGCGCTACGGGTGTTTTTCCTCTCAAATTGTTTGAAAGCCTAGCTTGCGGAGTTCCTGTAGTCGTGTCTGACTGGCCGGGGATGGCTGATTTGGTTCGAGATGAGAGGTGTGGTATTGTTGTTCCGCCGGGTGATGCCATGGCCTTGGCTTCTGCTGTTCATTACATTGCGGATAACCCAGAGATTGCATTTGAAATGGGCAAGAGGGGCGCGGACGTTGTTCATAGGGAGCATTCGTGGGATGCAAAAGCGGCGCAAACCTTGAAAATCATTCGTAGCGTTTTGGCTTCTGGCAGGTTCAAGGATTGAGGCATTGGGTGCGGGAGGATGATATTTATATTTCCTGATTTTTTGAAGGCAACGTGAAACGCAAGAAAATTCTCTATTTTATAAGTGAAGACTGGTATTTTTGCTCCCATCGTTTTTTGCTTGCTGTTGCCGCAATACGTTCTGGGTATGATGTTTCGGTAGTCACCCAGGTAAGTTCGTATCGAAAACAGATCGAAGACGCAGGGATACGTTTGATAAACCTTCCAATGTCTAGAAGAAGTTTAAATATATTCAAAGAGTTGGTGTTAGTAGTTCGCCTTGTTTATATATATAAAAGTTTAAATCCAAATTTGGTTCATCATGTGGCGCTAAAGCCATCGTTGTATGGAACTATTGCAGCTCGTATTTGTAATGTGAGCAATGTTGTAAATGCATTTGCTGGAATGGGATGGATTTTTAGTTCTTATAATTGGGTTGCGCGACTATTAAAATTTATTGCTATTGCTTTTATAAAATTATTACTTGCTCCGTCGGAAATTATTGTTCAAAATAATGATGATAAGTCTTATGTAGAGCGTCTTGGCTGCCGTTCTGTGCATCTGATCCGTGGCTCGGGAATTGATCTCGACGTCTATCCTGGTGCCCCTGCGCCGACCGGTCAAATCACCGTTATCTTGATCGCACGAATGCTATTCGATAAAGGTGTTTTCGAGTATGTTCATGCTGCCAAAATTCTAAAAAATCGTGGTAGTGATGTCCGTTTTTTATTGGTTGGCGCCCCGGATGATCAAAACCCCGCGTCCATCTCCTTGGATATTCTCGATGAATGGAAGGCCAGTGGCGTTGTTGAATGGCTTGGCCATCGCGACGATATTCCGAATCTGTTGGCCGAGAGTCATATTGTCTGTTTGCCATCTTATCGGGAAGGGTTGCCCAAATCGCTTCTCGAAGGCTTGGCCACTGGACGCCCCATAGTCACGACCGATGTCCCTGGATGTCGCGAAACTGTTCGTGAGGGGATCAATGGTTTTCTGGTTCCTCCGAGGGACGCCTTGGCTTTGGCCGATGCGTTGGAAAAGCTAATTTTAGACGGCGAATTGCGTAAATCGATGGGGCGCGAATCCAGACTTCTCGCCGTCTCTGAATTTTCCTCAGAGCGTATCATTGCGGAAACCCTCGCGGTTTACTCTTCGTTAATCGGAGCCGGTCACGCTTGAGTTGGTTATTATCAATTTGTCTATCTTCCCTGGAACCCCGATGACCAGACCTACGCGCTTTGCCCTTTCCCTTTCCGGAGAATTCTGGCTTGCATTACTGCTTGTTATTTTTACAACAGTAGTCATTCGACTTGCCGAACTCCCCTGGTGGCAGAATCAGTCGTTTCTAGTTGATGGCGAGCCGCTAATGGCTACGCATGACGCTTATACGTGGCTGGCTGGGGCGAAAGGTCTTGGCCGGCATGTCAACCGAGCATTTACCTTGATATTGAAAGCCGTCGCAGATTTTGGATTTCCTCTCGCTGCTGCTGGGTTTTGGTCACCGATAATATTTATTCCTTTGTTGGCATTGCCAATATGCTTTATGTCCCGTTTTTTGCGTTTGCCTGAGGGGGGACTCGTTTTTGGAATTTTAGTCACATCTGGACTAGGATTTCTGGTACGTACCCGGCTTGGGTTTTGTGATACGGATGTCATAAATTTGTTGTTCCCGATTTCCATGCTTTGCTGTCTTGTCATCTGGTTGGAGATGTTCAAACGCATTGGAACATCCGAAGATTCAGTAGGATGGGACAGATGGTGTTTGGCTTTAGCTATAGGGGCTGGTGTGAGCGGTGGGATAGCATTGTATATATATCCTGGCAGCGTGAGCATACTACTTCCGGCTTTGGGTATGGCAGGTATTGTTGGGCTCTTTTCTGTCAAAAAAAAAGGGAAATTCTATTTTTGGGCAGAGTTACTCCTGATTTTTGGAACGGCTTTCGCCGGATGGATTGGGATGGCCCTGTCAGTTCTCGTAGTGTTGGCGTGTTTGCAACGTCGCAGACCGATCCCTCTGATGGTTCAGGTGGCAATGCTGATCATGCTGGCCGCAGTGATTCTGTACTTGGGTGATTTGGATGGGATAATCCAAAAATTGTTGCGCAAGATTTATGTGTACACCAAGATAGCTACCCCGGAAATGGTGAACAACGCCACCGGAATGAAACTTCCCGATATAGCCCAGAGCGTGCGTGAGGCACAGAACCTTGACTGGGGACAGCTCGGACCGCGTATGGGAGGGAATTGGGTCGTTTTTGTTCTGGGTATTTTGGGCTTTGGTTTTGTCAGCTGGCGTCGTCCTGCGCTTCTTGTGTTTTTGCCCTTTCTGGCTCTCGGTGTTGCCAGCGTTAAGCTTGGCAACAGGTTTGCCATGTACGGCACCGTGGGTATCGGTATGGGGCTTGGTTTGGGGTTGAGTGAATTTATGAGTATGCTTGGCCAGAGCCAAGGGCGGCGCTGGATCGCACAGTTGGTTTTGGCTTGCGTTGTGTTGTGGCCTTCCGCAGTATTTATGCAGGAGGTGAGACCCGCGCCGGTGCTGCCCAAAATCTATGCTGAGACATTTTTGGAATTGCGTGAGAAGGCGGAACCGGAGGCACTGCTCTGGCAGTGGTGGGACTACGGCTACGCAGGGCAGTACTATGCTGAACGGGCAACGTTCGGCGATGGCGGGCGACAGTCGGGGAAGTGGCTTTATCCCCTTGCACAAGTACACAGCGCCACCTCTTCGCGACAGGCGAGTCAGTTGATTCGGTATTTCGGGCAAGCCATGCTTGATGACGGACTGACGAGAACAGCAGGAGTTCAGGCCGCTCTTTTCGCGGGGAATCCAGTATCCGGCATCCAAAAAATGGACGTTGCCGATGCGCAGGTATTTTTGTCCGAGTTAGTCTTGGATGACACGAATTGGCCAACGAGCTTGTCTAACTATTTCATTGTTTCCTGGGAGAATCTGCGCTTGGCTTCCTGGATAAGCTATTACGGAAACTGGGATATTGCTTCGGGCGCCAGTTCACCCGGCAAGATTCAGCAGGTGCGCGGCGAGGTCCGCATGGATTCTGCCGCGGGCACGTTGGTGGTTGGCGGCAAGTCCACACGCATTGATTCCATGGACGTGGTGGAGGCCGAAGGTGTCAGGCATTTCCAGTGGCCCCACGGGACGGGTACGCATGTGGTCATCAACCAGATGTCGCGCCAAGTGTTTCTGATGGACGCCAAGATGTACCGGTCCATGATGGTGCAGATGCTGCTCCGCCCGGCTTCGGATTTTAGCGATGAGTTTTCTTTGGTCGTTGACAATTATCCATGGGCGCGTGCTTACAAGGTGCGGCAATAGGCATGGGCTTTAACGACAAGCGCGTCCTGGTCACCGGCGCGTCGGGATTTATCGGGCGCTGCCTGTGCCAGGAGCTGACGGATCAGGGCTTTGATGTCACGGCTATGCTGCGCAGGCCGCAAATCGGACCGTGGCGGCATGTGCTGGAATGTGACTTGGGCCGGGATGAGATCGACCCTCAAAATCTTGAGGGCGTGGACACGATCCTTCAGCTGGCAGGCAAGGCCCATACTCGCGCTAAGAATGCCGCCGAAAATGCCGAATATGAAGCCATTCATGTGCATGGCACGCGCTCACTGCTTCGTGCCGCCAAGCAGGCGGGTGTGCGGGCCTGCGTGCTGCTCAGTTCAGTCAAGGCCATGGGCGAGGGTGGGGAAGAGGTCTGGGACGAGTCCGCGCCTTGTTTCCCGCAGAATCCATACGGCGTCACCAAGCTTGCGGCCGAACGCGTCGTGCTTGAAGAGTTTCCCTTGCCCTGCCCGGTGGTTTTGCGGCCTACGCTTGTTTATGGTGCCGGGAGCAAGGGCAATCTTGATCTGATGATCCGGGCTGTGCACAAGGGCGTCTTCCCGGCCATCGCATTTCCGTCAAACAGACGCTCCATGATTCACGTGCAGGATGTCGTGCAGGCATGCTTGCTGGCGGCAACGCATCCTGCGGCATGCGGGCAGGTCTATATTCTGACCGATGGCAGGGAATACTCCACCAATGAAATGCTGAACTGGATTCACGAGGCACTGGACAAAAAGGTTGGACCGGCTGTTCCTTACGCTGTGCTGAGGGCTGGGGCTGCTCTGGGTGATATGCTGGAGCGCGTCGGGATGCATGCTCCACTGAACGGTGACAGGCTGGCCAAGCTGGCCGGTTCCGCCCGTTATTCCAGCGCCAAAATCTTTCGCGAATTGGGCTTTGAAGCGGGCTGGGACCTGCGGCGGGGCATCCATGAAATGGTAAAAGGGATGAAGCGACAATGACGGGCGCGGCGCTGTATTTTTTGGTGGGGCTATTGCTGAGCATCCTGTGCTGCATGCTGGTGCCCCGATACCTGACCCGTGCCGGTTATCTGGACCTGCCAGGAGAACGCAGTTCCCATGCCCGGCCTACTCCCAAGGGCGGCGGCGTGGGGCTGGTACTGGCCTTTGCGGGGGGCGCTATTGCAACAGGGCTTTCGCCATTTTTATGGATTCCGCTTCTGGCCTTGGCGATTTTAAGCTTTGCCAACGATTTAAGCCACATCTCTGCGGGCCTGCGCTTGGTCGCGCAATTCGTGGCTGCACTTCTCGCTTTGGGTGGGGCATTGTGGTTGGGCCATGCTTCATGGTCCGTATCCCTGCTCTTTCCGACCCTTTTCTTCGTGGTCGCCACGACCAATTGCTTCAATTTCATGGACGGGATCAACGGCATCGCAGGCATCACTGCCCTGGTCGCCTTTGCTTGCCTGCTGTTTTTTGGCGGAGCGGCGGATACCCCCTTGTATAATCCGATTGTAGCGGTCATGGGCGCGCTGCTGGGCTTCCTGCCCTCCAACCTGCCCCGCGCGAGGCTGTTCATGGGGGATGTGGGAAGCATTTTTCTGGGCTTTCTGTTTGCTCTGTCAGTGTGCCTGTTGCCCCGGACATGGACCGAGTTTTTGGTTTTTGCCTCCTTCCTCTTTCCGTTTTACGCCGATGAGGCCGTGACAGTGGTCGAGCGGTTGTGGCGCGGGGAATCGCTGCTTGCACCGCATCGCAGGCATCTGTATCAATTTCTGGCCAACGAGCGCGGAATTGCCCATTGGAAAGTCAGCGTTTCTTATGGAGTGATCCAGCTTCTTGTCGCGTTTTTGGTGGTGAGTGTAGCCGAATACGGATTCTGGGCCGTTTTTGGAATTGATGCCGTGCTGCTGCTTGTATGGGCCTTCACGCACTATGCGTTTAAACGGAATTTTGAATATTAAGGATGCTTGATGGAAATAGCTCTGTTTTTCAACTTTTTGCTGAAAAAGAGAAATTTGTTCTTTATGCTGGTTGGAGAAAGTATCCTTTTTGCGTCAGCCTTGTCGTTGTCGTATTTGCTGCGCTTTGAATTCAATATCCCTGATTCCTTTCTGAGACAGCTGCTGGCTCTCCTGCCTGCCGCCATGATCTTAAAGATCGCTTTTTTCTGGATGACCGGCCTATATCGGGGCATGTGGCGATACACAGGCCTTTCCGACCTCTGGAAGATTGGGCGTGCAGTATTCATGGCCGAGACGGCGCTCATTCTTTATGTGGTGTACGCTTCGCATTTCAAGGGTTACCCCCGCTCAGTATTCATTTTGGACGCCTTGCTGGCCTTTGTTTTCGCCTGCGGAGCGCGGGTGCTTATTCGTTCTCTTTACGAAATTGCGTCTAAACCCGGAGAGTGGCGGAACGTGTTTCTGCCCGAGAATTTTTGCACGCCATCCGGTGGCGCGCGAGTGCTTGTTGCTGGGGCTGATGATGAAGGCGCGCGTGTGGCCAAGGAAATTCTGGATGTCCGCGATTCCGGTATGCGTCTAGTGGGATTTGTTGATGACGACCCCGCCCGCATAGGTCGCCGGATTCACGGCTTGCCGGTTTACGGGCCGTTTGCGGATCTTCAGCGTGTGGCGGAAATTGCCAGTGTTGATGAGGTTTTGGTCAGCGCGAGTCAGCAAGGTCACGGACTGCGTCAGGTCATGCAGGCTTGTGAAGTCGCGCAGCTTGGCATGAAGAAGTTGCCTGCCTTGGCCGATATCGCCAGCGGGAAGGTCTCGATCAAGTCCTTGCGTGATGTTCGATACGAGGATCTGCTGGGACGTGAGGAGGTCCGTCTGGATGAAGAGGGGATCAAGGGGTACCTGCGGGACAAGGTTGTTCTGGTGACGGGGGCTGGCGGATCCATAGGTTCCGAGCTCAGTCGCCAGATAATCCGTTTTGAACCAAAGCTGTTGGTACTTTTCGATGCCGGTGAAGAGAACCTGTATTCCATCGAGATGGAACTCCTGCACCAGCAAGGGTTCACTCGTTATGTGACGGTGCTGGGGCAGGTGCAGGACGCTCCGCTGGTGGAGGCGGTGTTCAGCACGCATGCGCCCCAGGTCGTGTTCCACGCTGCCGCCTACAAACATGTGCCCATGCTCGAATGCAACCCTTGGCAGGCCGTGACCAATAATATTGTTGGCTCCCGGACGGTCATGGACGCGGCAGCGAAGCACGAGGCCGAACGATTCGTGCTCGTCTCCACGGACAAGGCCGTGCGCCCTACCAACGTCATGGGTGCGTCTAAGCGTGTGGCGGAGCTTGTCATGCGAGGGTACCAGGGCGGAGCAACCAGATTCATGGCCGTGCGTTTTGGCAATGTGCTCGGCTCTTCCGGATCGGTCATCCCGCTTTTTCGCGATCAGATCGAACGCGGCGGCCCGGTCACGGTCACCCATCAGGACGTGACCCGATATTTCATGACCATTCCCGAGGCGGCTCAGCTCATCGTACAGGCCGGTGCCTTGGGGCAAGGCGGTGAGATTTTCATCCTGAAAATGGGAAAGCCCGTGCGCATCGCTGACCTGGCCCGGGATCTGATCATCCTCTCCGGCAAGGACCCGGCCGAGATCAAGATAAAATTCACGGGCCTGCGCCCTGGAGAGAAACTCTACGAGGAGCTCATCACCGAAGGGGAAGGGATTGTCGAGACAGGCCATGAAAAGATCATGGTACTTGCTGCCGGCTTGATGAATGGCCTCTCGGACGAACAATACCGCGCAAGCCTCGAAGAGCTGCTCTGCGAATTGGAAAGCCGGGGGGCGCAATTCATGGGCGAAGAGATTAAAAAAATCCTCGGCCGCATAGTTCCTGAATATTGCGCCGACGATAATTGCAATTCAGCCGTATGCGGTTGCGGTCTGACGGAAAAACGGGGCCTTCGCGCAAGTTCTTAGTCTTCTGGCTGAGGCTGGAACTGGAGCGTGTAAAGCCGTTTGTAAATGGGGCATTTTTCCAGCAACTGTTGATGAGTGCCCACGGATTTGATCTGCCCGCCCTCCATGACCACAATCTTGTCGGCCGTGAGGATTGTCGACAGGCGATGGGCGATGATGAGGCTTGTTCTGCCGACCATCAGGTTTTCCAGGGCCTTCTGGACAATGCGCTCGGATTCCGTGTCCAGTGCCGACGTCGCCTCGTCGAGAATGAGGATCGAGGGGTCCTTCATGATTGCCCTGGCGATGGTCAGGCGTTGTTTTTGCCCGCCGGATAGCTTCACCCCTTTTTCACCCACCACTGTATCATAGCCCTGCGGCAATTCTTTGATGAAGTCATGGGCATAGGCCGCTTTGGCCGCCTGCTCCACCAAATGCTGATCCAGTTCCTGTCGGCCATAGGCGATATTGTCCCGCACTGAGAGATTGAAAAGAAAAGGATCCTGCGAGACGATGCCGATGCCTGTACGCAGACTGGATAAAGTATAATCCTTTATGTGCAGGCCGTTTAATCGTATGCTTCCCTGCTGGCAGTCATGAAAGCGGGGTATCAGGTTTATGAGGGATGTCTTGCCTGCTCCGCTCTGGCCAACGAACGCCACCCGCTCACCCGCCTTGATTTCCAGATTGATGTTTTTGAGGGCTGGCTCCTGAGTGCCGGGATAGGAAAAAGACACATCCTCAAACGAAAGCGAAGCAAACGGGGGAACATAGACGGTATTGCCGCCAGACTCTTCGACCAATTCCTTGGAGTCCAGAATTTCAAAAACCCGTTCGGCTCCCGCCATGGCCTGTTGAATGGTGTTGTTGGCCTGGCTTATGGACTTGAAAGGGTCGTAGAGCATGACAAGTGCCGTCATGAATGAGAAAAATTCGCCTGGCGTGCTTTTGCCGGCAATGACTTGGCTGCCTCCATACCAGATTACCAAGCCTGCCCCCACGGCCCCGATCAGTTCCATTATCGGGGATGAAAGCTGATTGTAGATCTTGCCCTTGAGGCCGATACGCAGAAGTTTTGAGCTTGCTTCGCTGAATTTTTCCTTTTCCATTTCCTCGGCGGCAAACGCCTTGACCACGCGCAAGCCATTGAAGCTTTCCTGCATGTACGAAGAGATATCCGCGATTTTGGCCTGGTATTTCCGTCCCACTTTTCTGAGTTTTTTTCCAAAATAGATCACGGGGTATACAGCCAAGGGGAAGACGAGGCAGGCCCAAAAGGCAAGCTGCGCATCTCGGTAGATGATGAGGGCCACCAGTCCGACCATGGTCAGGCTGTGCTGGATGATTCTGATCAGTTCCGGCAGGCTTGAGCTGATGAGGTTCACGTCGTTGATGATGCGGGACATGAGCATACCGACACGTGTTTCTCCGAAGAAATCCACGGGTAGGCAAATTATCTTTGCGAAAAGTTCATAGCGAAGCCGCTCCAGCACTTTGAGCCCGCAATAGGACATGAGGTATTTTTGAACGAAAAGTCCAACCCCTTTGCCCAGAAAGAGTGCCACCAGCATGATGGGGAGTAGCATGAGCGCAGAGCTGTCTTTGTCGATAAAGATCTTGTCCAGGGCTGGCTGGACAAGATAGGCTGCCCCGGCAGTGCACAGCGCGACCAGGCCAAGAGCGGCGAAGGACGCGATGATAAGCAGTTTGTAGGGTACAAAATAGCTAAGGGAACGGCGTAGCAACTGTATGGTTTCATTTTCGAGAAGTTTCATGATGCTCTGAGGTTACGGAAGGGTAACGCCCATCTCCTTATAGAGTTTTTGAAAGTAGCGATTGACTTTTTGGCGGACGAACCATGGGTGTCGCAGCCAGAATTGTCCACGAAAACGTTCGCGGCCGGTTTGAAAGTCAATGATCACCGGATGGCTCGGTGAATGGACCAGAATGTTGCGGCGAACGATTCCAAAATGGTCGATGCTTTTCGCCAGAAATACTTCCTTGCGGATGCGTTCCATCACGGCCCAGAATTCTGGTGCAAGCGGGCGCGTATTCTTGACCAGATTGGGCGCGGTTTCGCCTTGATCGTCACGGACTATCCGCATGAGTAAGGCCTTGCGCCCATCTTCTGCGATTTCGACACCCCGCATGTCCACAAAATATTGGCGCAGATCGGCAGGGCAGGCGGCCATGATCTTCTGGTAGTTGGCCCATTCGTAATCCAGAAAATCCTCAATGCCATATTTTTGCGAGACGATGACGTTGGGGTCGGGCTGCCCGCCCTGAAAGCGCCTGCGTGGAACCAGTACTTTGGCGCAGAGCTCGTGATGGTCCTGGACTGACACGATCTGGCACCAGCCGCCTTTTATTATTTGTGGACCGAGTTTGATCATGGATGGTTTCCTTTACGTAAGCAATCCGCGATGCCATTCGAGGATGGTTTTGGCTCTGTTTGTCCAGGTGTGGCGCATTGCGGACCGCAACTGGTTGTCGCGGAGTCGCTCTTTTTTTTCGGGAGTCATGGTCAGCAAGCGGTTGACCTGTGCACACAGGGAATCAAGGGAGCCCGGCGAAAAGAGAAGGCAATTTTCGCCATCAGTCAGAAATGGACGCAGTACGCTGAGATCCGAGGAAAGAATGGGCTTGCCCGTGGCAAGATATTCAAAAAGCTTGAGTGGCGACATGTAAGGAATCAGGGCTCCCTCTGGCAAGTAGGGCATGACCAGCATGTTTGCGTCTTGAAGGATCGAGGGAATTTCCTTGTGCGGTACGCTCTGGTGCAGAAAGAGATTGGCACAATTGTACCTTACGGCCAGCGCTGCCGATTCCTTGGCGTTGCCGCCGATGATGACGAAATTGATGTGCCCCATCCGCGTCGCCGCCTCCGCCAGGAAGGCAGCTCCTTTTTCGTGGCTCAATGAGCCCGTGTAAACCAGCGTGGGGCGATCGTAGATGTGCTGCCCGAAAAGATGCCCAAGTCCGCCTGGCAATGCACGGGAAAAAACAGTCGGGTCCACTCCATCCGCAGAGGTGATGAGCCGTTTTTGCATAAGGCCGGCAGCCAGGTAGGAGTCGGAGATCTCCTGAGAGATTCCAACTATGCCGGCTGCGCGCGATGCGTTCATGGCCTGAATGAACCGCGGCAAGGGCACCTGCTTGGCATCTCGTGAAAAAACATGTGATTCAAACAGCACCGGGGCATTTCTCTCGGCAAGTTTCCAGGCAATCTCTGCACTGCGGGTGAAGATACTGCCTTCACAGCTGGAAGGGATCTGCCGCAAAACGTTTTTCTCAAAGCCTCTCCCAGACTGTGAAACAAAATGAACGTGCACATTGCGTGGAATCGAGAGCCCATAGTTTGCGAAGAGTTTCCCTGTCCATAAATGGAAAATACGGGCAAATCCTCCTGGCAGGTAGGCGTCAAGGCGTTGAACCAGTGGCGCAAAAGCGCAAATCATGTTCACAACCTGCACGGAATTGGCGTGTCGGGATGGGATTTTGGATTTGGCGATATAGGTGAGCGTGTTCATGAAAAACACTCTGTTTCTGGCTTGATCCCACTTAAAAGGCCCGTAATCAAAAAAAGTAATCCGCTAACATTCGATGCGAAAATGTTGACATGAAGTTGGGCATGCAAAAAAATAAGAGCTAAGCATAAACTCAAGGGTAATATGGCAAAGTTTTTTTTGTGCGATTTCCAAGCAGCTTGCAGTGCATAGAAGAAAATCAGGAAAAAAATCAATGTTCCGACTAAACCACTTTCTGCTAGAAGATGTAGTGTCAGATTGTGAGCATCATCAAGGTTTTCAGAGCTCATAACTTGTGGATGCTCATTTCGAAAAGTCATAACATGTGGATTTGAGACCTCTTTAAACGTCCTGAATCCGCTCCCGAATATGGAATTTTCTTTAAAAATTTCCCAAGCCGCATACCAGACTGTGAATCTCTCTGTAGCACTTTGAATTGAAATTAAGTGAGATGGATTGAGATTAAAACGCTGCTCTTTCCCAAAAAAAGGAACAAGGCATAATATCACGAATATTATAAAGAAAAGGAGTCGCAATTTTTTTTGTAAAAATAAAAAAATACCGCTGCATATTAAAAAAGCCGTGAGTGTCATCCTGCTTCCCGTCCCAACTAGTGCGGAAATGAGGGTCGCGCATGAACATGCCGCAACAAATTTTTTTTGTCTTTTGTCACTGGAAATGGCGTAGCTCAGGCACACAAGAGCCCCTGTGGCAACAAAAATGGCTGTGCGTGAAGAATTGCGAAAGGTGAGAGTCAGACTGTTCATCCCCAAGTTTAGGTCGCCGATTTGTCTGATTCCGAGGTGGTAGAGAATTTGTGCCACCAGCATGAACCCTGCCAGGGCCACAGCTGCAAAAAAGACATGTTTTAATAGATTGGTCGAGTTGAAGCGTGCGAAGGCTTTTCCAACGAGAAATGGTACCGTCCAGCCATAGATGATACCCGTCCGGGCGACTTCGCCTAGTCCCAATGCGTTTACAGCGGAAGAATAAGCACCAAATGCCAAGAGTGCATATAAGGCAGGGTCTTTAAAGAAATAGAACCGATCATTTTTGCTAATCTGAATCAGGGCCAAGGCAAGTGCGATGAACCCAAATGCCTCCGCTTTGGACGGAAATAAGCAAATGCTTGTAAAATATGTACAGATCAAAAATAAAAAAATATTTTTTAATCGGTTATTTAGTTCAGTGTCTGATGAAAAGTACATTTTATATGTGAAATAGTGTTGCTAATTATATAATTTTGAGATGTTTTTTTGAAAAAAAGTAGCCAATTTTTCAGTCATATCGCTGAAAGAGTTTGCATTAGAATGTTCCCAATACAATTTTTTGGTTTCAATGAGTTGTGCTGCTGGTGCGTTGAGTAAGATGTGTAATGAATTGAATAAATTTTGCGGATCACTAATTAGAAAACGCAAGATTGCTTGAGGCCAGCATTCGTTTATCCCCCCCACATCCCGCGCCACACAAACCAGCCCCTCGGCCATTGCTTCAAGCAGCGTGTTTGGCAGGCCTTCCCGGTGTGACGGAAGGAGAAAAACGTCTGCCCTGCGCAGAAATGACCGGACGTCCTTTTGAAATCCATGCCAAGTGACCCGGTCGTCAAGGTCGAGGTTGGTGCTGAGGCTTTTCAGTTCTCCCTCGATGCGCCCAGTTCCCACAATATGATATTCAAAGGCGTAGCTCTGTTTTTTCAGTTCGGCCATTGCTTCAAGGACGTCTTTGTGTCCTTTGTCCGCGTTGAGCTGGCTGGTGGAGATGAAGCGCAGCGGTGAATGCACTGTCGTCGGTGGAGACGGCGCAGGTTCCTTGCCTGTCAGGATGACCGTGATTTCTTCCGGTTTCAGATAGGGCAGCTCCTGCAAAAGTCCCCTCTTGATCTGTTCGCACGGGACCAGGATGCGAGGCCGCACCCATTTGTGCAGCAGGCGCACCTTGTATGTGTTGCACATGTCTCCGGCCAGGCCGACGCGGTGAACCACCGGGATGCCGAGCATCTTGGCCGCGATGCCGGCGGTTCGCATGTCTTTGCCCACATTGACGACGACAAGATCGGTTTTGCAAGCCTTGAAAATTTTGACGAACCCAAGAATCCGAAGTGGGTTGAAGTCCGGGCCAAAGGACAACCCAAGAGCGTCGAGCCCCATTCCTGCGGCCTTGTCAATGAATGGTCCCGGCCTGCCAACGATGAGAATTCCGTGTCCGCGATCCGCGAGGCCGCGCGCCACATCGAGGGTCCAGCTTTTGACACCGCCCCATTTGTTGGTGGAATTGACAAAGCAGATGTTCATGTGCGCTTGCTTGGGTTTCGGATCTGAGCCCATGGAGCCATCATTCTGTGCGCCAGGAGCAGCGTCTTCAAGCCAAGCCAGGACAAAGTTTTACGGTCCTTTACCGCCAGTCTGCCGATGCGCATGGGGTCAATTCCCGGCCCGACAACTCCTGCTTCAAGATTCAGCACGCCCTGATAGCCAGCCGTTTTCGCGGCGTCCAGGGTGACATTGTCGTATTCGCCCCAGGGCAGGCAAAGAAAGGGGCAGGACTGGTCCAAAAGATCTTCCATCCGGGCCTTGGCGGCAGAAAAGTCCTTCAGGCAAAAGGCGAGTCGCTCCTGATCAGTCTTCAGGGTCAGCGGGCAGCCGTTCCAATCTAGCCCGAAGCCTGGATGGGCGTAGGAACTGCCCACCGGGTGGACGGCAGCGTCTGCGCGTGCGTCTTGGCCGCATAATGCGGCATGGCTCCAGTGCCTGTTATCGCCGAGGGTTCCGCTTTGTTCTGCCTGAGTGAAGCAGGCCTGATGCGCGGCGGAATGCGAATAGACCTCCATGCCCAGATCGTGGACCGCAGCGTGGATTTCGGCCTCGTTCATGAACCCGTCACAGTTTCCGGACAAGGCCTGTTGCATTATGTCGCCAAAGGCTGGCACTGGAAGTGGCGCCGTTGTTTGGCCCGCTTGGAGCCGGGTTGGTCCGGGCTGAATAAAATCGGTGATGGCGAAAAAAACCCCATGCATGCTCCGGCGCAGGAGTTCGGGCACGGCGTAAACCCAGTTGTCCAGCGTGCAGTCATCGAAGGTTATTACCACGCAGGGGCTGGCTTGAGGCATCTGCCCCAGCATGATGTGGTGCAGAGTGGCTAGGCTGATGGTCTGAAAGCCGAGCTTTTTGATGAGGTCAAGCTGACGGCCGAATTTCTGTGGAGTCATGCCGCTGTCCGGCCGGACCTGATGGTAGCACAGGACCGGAATGCTTGTACCCAGCAGCGTCTGGGTCAGGGAGATGATGTTCATGCTTTGGCCTGTCTGCGCAATTGCGCATAGAGGGCGAGGGTTCGAGCTTGCATGGCCTCAATGGAAAATTCGTCGCGAAATAAATCTTGATTTGCCACCGGCAGGGCCAGAGCCTTTTCAAGCTGTTTTGCGGCTGGCGTGAATCCGTCCATGAAGGCGATGCGCGAGTAATATGCATGGATCTCTTCAAGAGGGGCTGTTTTCAGCGCCAGGATGGGAAGGCCGTGGGCGCATGCCTCCAGGGCCACGCCGGGCATGCCTTCGACTCCGGGGTCGGAGCAGAAAATCAGGCAATCAAGGGCCGCGTAGCAGCGATGAATGTCGTGGCGTTCACCGAGAAAGGTGATCTCAGGCTCCAGACCCTGTTCGCGGCTCCAGGCCTGATGACGGGAAAGTCTCTCACCGTCGCCTATGACCACAAAATGAAATCTGCCGGGTGCCTCAAAAGATACCTGGCGCGCTATTTCAAGAAAACGTCCGACTCCCTTGCCTCGTGCGATGCGGCCCACAAATCCGACAAGTTTTTTTTCCTCGGGTATGCCAAGTTCCATCCGGGACGCTGCCTCGGTGATTCCGGGCAGGTCGAGACCGTTGTGCAGGACGATCAGCATTTCGTCCGGCAGCTGCGTGTTTTTTTTGAAATATTCGAGGGATTCGCGGGAGACGAACAGCACCTTGTGCGAAAAAAGCCGGTGCACCATCCGTTCTTCCAGCATCTGTTTTTTGCGGCGAATGGCGGTCGTCCCGTACCAGTGCAGGTCGCTCAAATGGACCTGGCCGATCCTCACAGGCACTCGCGCAAGGGCCGCTGCGAGGATGCCGAAGATATTGCCGCCGAAGGAGTGGGTATGAACGATCTCGGCCCGGTGTTTGCGGAAAAGTTTTGCCAGCCGCCAGATGGCCGCCGGGTTCCAGTGTCCCTTGCGGGGCAGGAAGTGGGTGTGCACGCCAAGCTTAGCCAGTTCGTCAAAGAATACGCCCCGGTCCTTGTAGGTCACGACGTGCACTTCGTAGTGCTCCGTGAGCAAAGGTAACAGAGCACGCAGCCGTTTTTGCACGCCGCCGACCTTCAGATTGTTCGTGACTCGAAAAAGAACCGGTTTATTCATTTGCGTTTGTATATTCTTGACGGGCCAGGATTTTTTTGGCCAAAGCTGCCGCCCCGAAGCCGTTGTCGATGTTGACCACACCCACGCCCGGCGCGCATGAGTTGAGCATGGCCAGAAGCGGGGTCAGGCCGGCGAAGTTGGCCCCATAGCCTGTCGAGGTTGGAACCGCAATGATCGGCGCCTTCAAAAGTCCGCCGAGGACGCTCGGCAGCGCGCCTTCCATCCCGGCCACGGCGATGATGACCCTGGCTTGTCGCAGGCTCGGCAGGTGCGGCTCCAGCCGGTGCAGTCCCGCGACTCCCACGTCGGTCACCAGGTGTGCACCAAGGCCCAGGAATCTGGCGGTGCCAAGGGCTTCGCGGGCCACGGGAAGGTCCGAGGATCCGGCCGTGACGATGAGCACTTCCGAGTCGGGGGCCTTGGGGTCGGCGGCCAGCAGGTCCGCGCCCAGGCAAAAGAGTCTCGCCTCCTCCCACAGACATCCATGCGGAAAAATATCCAGCAGCGCCCGCCCATGCTCGGTCGAAATTTTGGTGGCCAGGACCGGATGGTGCCTGCCCAGTTCCGCCAGGGACGCGCGGATCTGCTCCAGGGTCTTGCCCTGGCCATAGACCACTTCGCCGACATTGGTGCGCTCCCGGCGCCAAGTGTCGAGGGTCAGGTCGCTGTGTTCCTGTCTCGTGATCGCAGCCTGGGCCGTCTCGCAAGAGATGTCGCCGGTAGCTACGTCGCGTAACAGGGAGCTCAGTTTTTCGGGGTCCATGGGCATAAGTGGGAAGACTCTTTGGCTTGCTGTGAATTCAAGGCGTGAAATCCGACCCAGCCCTAGCAGATGGGCGCATGGCGGGCAAGCGCTCATGGGCTCTTCATATTGCAAAGAGGCTGGGGAAAAGATAGCATATGCGGATATGGCGTCCAAGCGAATCCTCTTTGTTTCACGATCCGAGCTCGTGTCCCCCCTGCATGCCGAATTCAAGACGCATGATTGCCAGGCCATGGTTGTGGACGACCGCGCTTCGGCTCTTAAGGTGCTCGAGGCGCGCAAGGCCGATATCGTGTTCACCCTGCCTTCCCTGCCCGGATACAGGGCCCAGGATCTGATCGATGCCTTGAACCAGGCCGAAAGTCTGATCCCCGTCATCGTGTTCACGGACAAGGGAAGCGCCGAGGAAGCGCGTTATTATATGGAAATGGGTGCGCAGGATTACTGGCTCTGTCCGCTGACCTGGGAAAAGATCCAGACCGTGCTGCCCGAAGACGCGTCCGCACCTGTTCCGCCCCGGCCCGTTGCCCGGAGCAATCCGCGCGAGGTGGCGATCGTCGGCTCCCATCCTTCCGTGGCCAGGGTTCTGGCTTTGGCCAGGCAGGTGGCTCCTTCCAAGGCCACGGTGCTCATCTCCGGCGAGTCGGGGACAGGCAAGGAGATGTTTGCCCGCTTTATCCATGCCTATTCGGGCCGTGAAAGCGCGCCCTTCGTGGCGGTCAACTGCGCGGCCTTGCCCGAGCATCTGCTCGAGAGCGAACTGTTCGGTCACGAAAAAGGTTCATTCACCGGGGCGATCTCTCGAAAGCTCGGCAAGTTCGAGTTGGCCACCGGCGGGACCCTGCTGCTGGACGAGATTTCCGAAATGGCCCTGGCCCTGCAAGCCAAGCTGCTGCGTGCCCTGCAGGAAGGCGAGATCGATCGCGTGGGTGGGGTTGAAACGGTCAAGGTGGATGTGCGGGTCCTGGCCACCACCAACCGCAATCTTGAGCAGAGCGTGGAGAAGGGCGAGTTTCGTCAGGATCTTTTCTATCGCCTGAACGTCATCCCCCTGCGTCTGCCCCCGTTGGCCCAGCGCGGTGATGATGTGCTGCTGCTGGCCGATTTTTTCATCCGCCGTCTCACCCGGGAATACGGGCTCGGCGCCCTGCAACTTTCGGACGAAGCCCGGGATTGGCTCATGGCTCACGACTGGCCGGGCAATGTGCGTGAACTGCAGAATCTGATGGAACGGGCCGTGCTTCTGGCCGGGGCTGGGCCTATCCGGCCGATGCATTTTCTGCTGGATGGACAGGAGTGGTCCCCGGAGCTTTGCGAGGAAGACGGTTCGGTGCCGGCCGCGCCCGCTCCGTTACAGGCTGCATCCCTGTCTCCGGGAATGACCATGGACTTCGCCGGGCGCATCCCGACGATCCAGGAGATGGAGATGCATCTGATCATGAAAAGCCTGGATTCGACTTCAGGCAACAGGACCAAGGCTTCGGAGCTGCTGGGTATTTCCGTGCGCACATTGCGCAACAAGCTTGGTGAATACAGAAAAATCGGCCTGGATATCCCCTAAGGGGGTGGGCCTTCAAGGGAGATCATATGATTCTTTGTTCGCAGATCGAGGGCTATCTGGCCAAGTCGTCGTGGATCCGGCGCATGTTCGAGACCGGCATCGAGCTCAAGAAGAAGTACGGCGCGGAGAATGTCTATGATTTCAGTTTGGGCAACCCGGATCTGGCCCCGCCGGCGGCCGTGGCCGAGGGGTTGCACGAGCTGGCCGAGGAGGCGGGCAAGCCGTTCGCTTTCGGCTACATGCCCAACGCCGGGTATCCGCAGGTGCGTGAGCGCCTGGCCGAGGTGATTTCGGTGGAGCAGGGAGTGGCTGTCGCGGCCGAAGACCTGGTCATCACCTGCGGGGCGGCGGGCGGCATCAACTCCCTGTTCCGGGCCGTGCTCGAACCCGGGGACGAGGTGCTCTGTCCGGCACCTTATTTTGTAGAGTACGGATTCTATGCCGAGAACCATCGCGGGGTTCTGAAAACCGTTCCGTCCAAACCCCTGACCTTCGAGCTGGACCTGAAAGCCCTGGCTTCGGCGATCTCGGATCGCACCCGTTGCGTGCTGATCAACTCGCCCAACAACCCGACCGGGCGGGTCTACACTTTGGACGAGCTTACGCAGCTGGCGGATATCCTTCGACAGGCATCGGCCCGTACCGGGCGGCCCATCCTGCTCATTTCCGACGAGCCTTACCGCTTTTTGGCCTATGACGGGACTGAAGTGCCCCCGATCTTTCCGATCTACGAACATAGCGTCGTAATCAGTTCCTTCTCCAAGAATCTGGCCCTGGCCGGGGAGAGAGTCGGATACGTGGCCGTGAATCCGGCCATGCCTGAAGGGGCGCATCTGATTGCGGGAGTGATTCTGGCCAACCGTATCCTGGGTTTCGTCAACGCACCGGCAGTGGGGCAGAAGCTGCTGGCCAAGGCCCTGGGCCACGAGGTGGACGCCTCGATCTATGCCCGGCGTCGTGATGCCATGGCCGAGGTACTGCGTGAGGCTGGGATTGAATTTTCCATGCCGCAGGGCGCGTTTTACTTCTTTCCGCGTATTCCCAAGGGTGGGGATGATGCGGCTTTCGTCAGCGAACTCATGCAGGAGCAGATTCTGGCCGTGCCCGGTTCGGGTTTTGGTTATCCGGGCTTTTTCCGCCTGGCCTTCTGCGTGGACGAGGCCACAATCCGCGGCGCGGCTCCCGGCTTCGCGCGTGCCGTGGCCAAAGCTCTAGGCTGATTTCGTCGCGGCGCGTGGGGATGCCTCGCGCCGTGATGCCATGGTTTGCTTCTGCTTGACGAGTGGGTCGAACTTGTCTATGCATCCCTTCTTCTTTTCCCCAGCACAGGTGCCCTTGAATGTTCGATAGCTTGTCCGACCGACTTGAATCGGTCTTTAAAAAACTGCGCGGCCACGGCCGCCTCGATGAAAGCAACATCCAGGATGGCTTGCGCGAAGTGCGTCTGGCCCTCCTGGAAGCCGACGTCAATTTCAAGGTCGTCAAGGACTTTGTCGAAAAGGTTAAGGTTCGCGCTCTTGGACAGGATGTCCTCGGCAGCCTGACCCCTGGCCAGCAGGTCATCAAGATCGTTCACGAAGAGCTGATCGAACTCCTGGGCGGTGAGAATTGCGCGCTGAACCTACAGGGCAAGCCGCCCTACGTGATCATGATGTCCGGCCTGCAGGGTTCGGGCAAAACCACGTCGGCGGCCAAGCTGGCCCTGTTCCTGCGCCGCCAGAAGTATGCTCCGTATCTGGTCCCTGCCGACGTCTATCGTCCGGCGGCCATTGATCAGCTGACGAAGCTCGGAGCTGAGCTGGGCGTGCCGGTCTATCCTTCCACCGTGGACATGAATCCGGTGGACATCTGTGTTGACGCCATGCGCGACGCAGAACTCAAGGGCTGCTCCGTGATCCTCATCGATACGGCGGGCCGCCTGCATATTGATGAATTGCTCATGCAGGAGCTGGTCGGCATCAAGGAAAAATGCCGTCCGCAGGAAATTTTGTTCGTGGCCGACGCCATGACCGGCCAGGATGCGGTCACCGTTGCCGAGAAATTCAACGAAGTTCTGGACATCACCGGTGTTGTGCTGACCAAGATGGACGGCGATGCCCGTGGCGGCGCGGCGTTGTCCATCAAGTCCATCACCGGCAAGCCGCTCAAGTTTGTCGGCATGGGCGAGCGTCTCAGCGAACTTGAAGTATTTCACCCGGACCGCATTGCGTCCCGGATTCTTGGCATGGGAGACGTGCTGACGCTGATCGAGAAGGCGCAGTCGACCATTGATTCCAAGGAAGCAGAGGCCCTTGAAAGGAAATTCAAGAAGGCCGAATTTGATCTCGAAGATTTTCGCACTCAGATGCGGCGCATCAAGAAGCTTGGTTCCCTTGAGGGCATCATGAAGCTCATTCCGGGCATGGGGCAGATCCGCAAGCAGTTGCAGGACGTGCAGATGCCCGAAAAGGAACTCGGCAAGGTCGAGGCCATGATCAGTTCCATGACCATGGCCGAGCGTCACGAACCGAAGATCATCAACCCCAGCCGCAAGCAGCGTATAGCCAAGGGCAGTGGGGTTACGGTGACCGAGGTTAATCAGCTTCTCAAGAATTTTGAGCAGATGCAGAAGATGATGAAGAAGATGGCAGGCGGCAAGATGCCGTCCATGCCTCAGGGCGGACGCATGCCTGGAATGCCCGGAATGCCTGGGATGGGAGCGATGCCGGGCGGCATGCCCGGGATGCCCGGCGGGATGCCTTCCGGCGGCGGTGGACGAACCGCCGCGGAAGCGGCCAAGCTCAAGGAAAAGCGCAAGAAGGCCAAAAAGCAGCGCAGAAAAAAATAGTCGGGCGACCCTTGTTTCGGTTACGACCGGACATAGGCGTTCGCGCAATACACTTACGTTCAGGGAGAACAACAATGGCTTTGAAACTCAGACTGACCCGCATGGGCTCCAAGAAGAAACCGTTTTACCGCATCGTGGCAGTGGATTCCGCTTCCCGCCGTGACGGCCGGGCCCTTGATTATGTGGGCTATTACAACCCCATGACCGAACCCGCCGAGATCAAATTTGATCAGGACAAGGTCAAAAACTGGATCGAACTTGGTGCGCAGCCCACGGATACGGTTCGCTCCTTGCTAAAGAAGTCTGGATTCAGTAAATAGTACCTCCAAGGCTCGTCGCCCGGCTCATCGTGCGATCCACAGATCTTCAGCGGAGGTGCTCATGCTCAAGGATTTGATCGAATTCATTGCCAAGTCTCTGGTAGACAATCCGGACAGTGTCTCGGTGACTGAAATCGAGGGAGAGCAGACCTCCGTCATTGAGCTCAAGGTTGCCAAGGAAGATCTGGGCAAGGTCATCGGCAAGCAGGGGCGCACGGCCCGGGCCATGCGCACCATCTTGGGCGCGGCTTCAACCAAAATCAGGAAACGTTCAGTCCTGGAAATTCTGGAGTAACGTGTCCGAAGAGAAGTTGGACCCGGTAAAGCTCGTGGAACTGGGTCGGGTTCAGAAACCACATGGCCTCAGGGGGGAGCTCTGCATCGAACCATATGCAGACTCCCCTTTCATCTTTGAGGGTTTGACCCGCGTCTACCTGCGCCTACCGGGCAAAAAGCCCAAGCCGTGCATCCTGGAAGGATGGCGAGCGCACCAGGGGCGCGCCTTGATCACGGTTGACCGTTCTCAGGGGCGGGACCAGGCGGAGGCGTGGCGCGGTGCCGACGTGCTGGCGCGGGAACGCGACCTGCCGCCGCTGGACGATGACGAGTTTCGCCCCGAAGATCTGATCGGCCTGCCGGTAATGCATGTGAACGGCTCCCGCATCGGCCTTCTGGAAGACATCCGGGACGTGGCCGGTCAGGAGCTGTGGTTCATCCACGACGAGGACGGCAACGAGATCATGCTTCCGGCCGTGGACGAGTTCATCCGGGGTATTGACCTCGACGCCGGAGTCATCCTGGTGGACCCCCCGGACGGCCTGCTCGAATTGTATCAACAGTCATGACCCCGTGCCGCGGCCCGCTTCGGCCGTAGTGGAAGCAGGAATGCGATTTTCCGTCATCACCATTTTTCCCGAATTTTTCGACTCCCCCCTTTCCTGCGGACTCCTGTCCAAGGCCAGGGAAAAGGGGCTGATAGAGTTTTCGTTCATCAATCCGCGCGACCATTCCACGGACAGGCATCACAATGTCGATGACCGTCCCTACGGGGGGGGGCCGGGTATGGTCATGGCCGTTGATCCGATCCTCCGCGCGCTTGGAACCCTGGGACCAAAGGCCCGGGTGCTCATGCTCAGCCCCAAGGGACGTCCCCTGACTCAGGCCTTGGCCCGGGAGCTGGCCGTGGAGGAAGAGCTCGCGCTGTTGTGTGGGCGTTATGAAGGCATTGATGCCCGGCTCGAAGAGCTTAGTGAGATCGAACCGGTCAGCGTGGGCGATTTTGTCCTGAACGGCGGCGAGACAGGAGCCCTGTGTCTGATCGAGGCCGTGAGCCGACTCGTCCCCGAGTTCATGGGCAAAGACGAGAGCGCTGACGAGGAAAGTTTCAGTTCCGGCTTGCTTGAATATCCTCACTACACAAGGCCCGAACAGTACGAAGGCCTGAAAGTGCCGGAGGTTCTGTCTTCGGGGCATCACGGGCGCATCACTGCCTGGCGGCGGGAAAAGAGTCTGGAGACGACCCTGGCCTTGCGCCCGGACATTCTTGCCCAGGCGGAGCTCAGTGATGAAGATATCGGGTACCTGAAAGGGCTCGAGCGGACACGGCCGGGGCGGAATCTTTTCGTGGCGCTGGTCCATTACCCGGTTGAAAATAAATCGGGTCAGACCATCACTACGTCTTTGACAAACCTTGACCTCCACGATATTGCACGCGTTTCGTGTACCTATGGGCTTGGCGGATATTTTGTCTGCACCCCGGTCGCGGATCAGCAGGACCTTGCCCGCACCCTTATCGGCCATTGGCGCGAGGGGTACGGGCTCAAGGCAAATCCGGATCGTGGCACTGCCCTGGGCCGGGTCCGGGTGGTCGGCCTGCTGGACGAGGCCATCGCGGAAATCACGGATTGCACGGGCGTGCGTCCCAAGGTCGTGGCCACCAGTGCCAAGGCTGGAAACATGACCTGCGCCCAGGTGTCCCGGATGCTTCAGAAGGAGCCTGTTCTTCTGGTCCTGGGCACCGGACACGGTTTGCAGCGCGACGTTCTGGCAGGGGCCGACGGCATGTTGCGGGCCATACGTTTTATGGATAGGTACAACCACCTTTCCGTCCGTTCCGCGGCTTCCATCATGGTGGACCGCCTGCTGGGCGATATCGGATAAGACGCACACGTTGCGGCCCACAGGCCGCTTCAGATAAAGGAGAAAATCATGAACATCATCCAGAAGATTGAAAACGAGCACCTGCGTGCCGACCATCCCCGCTTCCGCGCCGGTGACACGGTCAAGGTGCATACCCGCATCATCGAAGGCGAAAAAGAACGCATCCAGGTTTTCCAGGGCGTGGTTCTGCGTTTGAAGAAGGGCACCACCGACAGCACGTTCATCGTGCGCAAGGTTTCCGATGGCGTCGGCGTGGAACGCATCTTCCCCCTGCATGCCCCGACCATCGACCGCATCGAAGTCATTTCCGAAGGCGTGGTTCGTCAGAGCCGCATCTACTACCTGCGTAGCCTCAGGGGCAAAGCTGCCCGCATCAAGACCAAGAACGCCTGGTAGGATCAATTTGTTCAGCCCCAAAGGCTGCACTCAGTTTGCGGGTCAGATTCAGGCCGGCATCGATGAAGCCGGACGCGGCTGTCTTGCCGGTCCGGTTGTTGCGGGGGCGGTCATATTGCCTTCGGATTTCGACCTTCCGGGCCTGACCGATTCCAAAAAGCTCTCCTCGCGACGTCGCGCGGTGCTTGCACAAGCCATCAAGGCCCAGGCAGTGTCCTGGGCCTTAGGTTTTTCCTGGCCCGGCGAAATCGACCGCATCAATATCCTGCAGGCCACCCTGGCCGCCATGGCCCGCGCCCTGGATGCCCTCAAGGTTTGTCCTGACATGGTCCTGGTGGATGGCAACCAGCGTTTCCCCTCTTCCTTGCCCCAAAAGACGGTGGTCGGCGGCGACGTCCTGCACCCCTGCATTTCTGCGGCCTCAATTCTGGCCAAGACCTTTCGGGACGATCTTTTGCTGTGCATGGACCAGCGCTATCCGGGCTACGGCTTCGCCGTGCACAAAGGGTACGGCACCAAGACGCACCTTGATGCGCTGCGCAGGCTCGGTCCAAGCCCGACGCACAGGGTCAGTTTTCGCGGCGTCGTGCCGACGCCGCGGGAGGCGCAGCTGTGGCTGCCCGGCATCTGATCACGGGTAAGGCCGGGGAAGAACTGGCTGCCGCGTTTTTGGCTGAAAAGGGATTCAGGATCGTTGAACGCAATTTCAGCTGCACGTGCGGCGAGATCGATCTGATTTGCGAAGACGCCGGGACGCTCGTTTTTGTCGAGGTCAAGACCCGCTCCAGGGCTGTGCATGGCGAGCCCGGCGAAGCCATCGGATCGGCCAAAAAGAAGCGCCTGATCAAGGCGGGGACGTTATATCTGAGTCGCCATCGGTCTTGGAGCAGACCATGCCGCTTCGATCTGGTCAGCATACTTTTTCTGCACGGGGAAACGGTCGTCGAACACTGGGAGGATATCATCGATGTACGGGACGCTCTGGATCGTGGCCACACCCCTTGGCAACCTTGGTGATTTCTCTCCCCGGGCGCAGCAAACTCTGGAAGATGCTGACGTAATCCTGGCAGAGGACACCCGGCGGGCCGGTCATCTGCTGCAGCTGTCAGGTCTCGCGGGCAAGCGCTTCCTGAGCCTGCACGAACACAACGAGAGTTCCCGCATTGGCGAGGTGCTCGCGCTTCTCGAGCAGGGGCTTTCGGTCGCGGTGGTGTCCGACGCAGGGACGCCGCTCATTGCCGACCCCGGCTACCGTCTGGTCGCGGCGTGTCGTCAGCAGGGAGTCCGTGTGGTTCCGGTGCCCGGTCCGTGCGCCCCCATCGCGGCGCTCATGGCCAGTGGTCTTCCTCCTTATCCGTTCGTTTTTCTGGGGTTTCTTCCGCGCAAGGGCGGAGACGCGCGCGCATTGCTTCGGCCCTTTGCACAGCTTGGCGCGACTCTGGTCTTCTTTGAACGCAAGAACCGAGTGCTCCCGACCCTGGAGCTTGCATTCGAGGTGCTGGGAGAGAGGGAATTTTGTCTGGCCCGGGAATTGACCAAGAAACATGAGCAGTTTATCAATGGCAGGCTTGGGCAACTCCAGGATTTCACGGATGAGCTTCTGGGTGAGGTGACCGTGATCATTGGGCCTCCCGAAGAGATAGCCTCTACGTCCAAGACCGATGTTCTGGAGCGGGTCCGGAGCTTGATGAGTGCGGGCATGCACGCCAAGGACGCGGCCCGGACCGTGCGGGACCAAACCCGCGGCTGGTCGGTCAAGCAGATATACGAACTGATTGTGGAATACGACGCGGAGTAAGGGTGGATACGCGGATCCTGCTGCAGATTTTTCTGCGTACATACATGGTTGGCGCCACATTCAACACCAAAGGGATGCAGAATGTCGGGCTGGCCTATATCATGGAGCCGGGTCTGCGCGCGCTTTACGTCGCCGAACCGGGAGCCTTGAAGCGTGCGCGGGGTCGCTATCTGAAGCACTACAACACCCATCCTTTCTGGACTCCTCTCCTGGTCGGGATTTTTTTATCCATGGAGAAGAAGATATCTCTAGGCATGCTTCCTGAGGACATCCTTCCAAAATTGCGCTCGACCACGGTGTATACCCTGTCGGCACTGGGTGATTCTTTCTTTGGCGGCAGTTTTCTGGTTCTGTGGTCCTTGGTCGGCGTCAATCTGGCGGCCGCCGGATACATTGGAACCCTTGCGGTTTGGATTTGTCTGTGCCTCTGCGGGTTGCAGCTTTTCAAGATGTACACATTCGGACGCGGCTATGCCCAGGGCCTTTCTTTCCTGCAGCGCCTCAAGTCCTGGAACCTTATTGATTGGGGGCAGCGGCTCAAGCTCATGAACAGCGTCCTGGTGGCCGTTTTTCTGTTGCAGGCTGCGCCTTCGGACGGACCGTGGAACCTGGCCTGGGCCGCAGGTACCGGACTTTTGGCCTTGGCTGGTTTCATGCGTGAGTGGGATCGCTCCCTGATTTTGGCGGCGTTGGTTCTGGGCGGCCTGATAGCGCCCTGGGAAAAGATTTTTGCTTCTGTATCCATGTAGGTGATTTGAAATGGGTGAAGTGCAGGAAAAGATTATCCGGGTCGGGAACAGCCTTGGGCTTCACGCCCGGCCCGCAGGAAAGATTTCTCAGGAAGCCCAACGCTATGCGGCTTCCATCACTGTCCACTCCTGTGACATGGAGGCCGATGCCAAATCCATCCTGGATTTGCTTTCCCTTGCTGCCCCGCAAGGAGCCGAGCTGACCCTGCGGGCTCATGGCCCAGATGCTGCCGCCGCAATTTCGAGTGTTTCCAAACTTTTTGAAGACATGTTCGGAGAGGATCGCTGATGGCTTCCCGCACGCTCTTCGGTATTCCCGTCTCGGCCGGCATCGCCATTGGCCGCGCGTATTACCTCAACAAAAGCCATTTTTCCGGCACGGTCCGCCAGACCGTGTCCGATGCGGATGTGCCTTTTGAAATCGAGAGGCTGAACCGCGCCTTTGACGATGCCCTGCACGACCTGGAAAGGATTTTGACCCTGGTGCCGGAGGATCTGAAGGAACATTCGGCCATCATCGAATCGCACCTCATGATGCTGCGGGATCACAAGTTTCGCAAGCGGGCCCTGGATCACATCGCTCTCACCAAGATCAATGCCGAATGGTCGCTGGAGAGGGCCGTCGGAGACGTGCAGGAGATATTCGCCTCCATCGCCGACGAATACCTGCGGCAGCGCATGCAGGATGTCCGGCTGGTGGCCGAGCGGGTGCTGGGCAAGCTGGTCGGGGGAGGGGATGGGCACCAGGCCATCAAACACCGCGCCATCCTGCTGGCACATGATCTGTCTCCGGCCGACACCATAGAGCTGGACGTCAACAAGATCATGGCCTTCGCCACGGCTCAGGGCGGCAAGACCTCCCACGCAGGCATCCTCGCCCGGTCCCTGCAGATTCCGGCCGTGGTCGGCATGGAGGGGCTAGGAGATGATCTGGCCGAAGGCGGGATCATCATCCTTGACGGCTTTCATGGGCGCATCATCATCGATCCCGACGAGGACGAGCTGGCCCGGTACACGGATCTGCAGGCCCAGTTCGAGGGCTATCAGGCCACGATCATGCGCTCATGCCATCTTCCCGCCGAGACCATCGACGGGTACCGGGTGCAGGTTCTGGCCAACATCGAACTTTTTGAAGAGGTCGTCGCGGTCAACGACAACGGCGGGGAAGGCATCGGGTTGTTCCGCTCCGAATACAGCTATCTGAATCGCGACGGGATGCCCACCGAGGATGAGTTGACGGAAATCTACATGGACATGGCCTCATTGGTCGCGCCCAAGAAGCTCGTCATCCGCACCCTGGACGTGGGCGCGGACAAGCTCATGCGCATGCAGTCCTCGGCCGAGTCCAATCCTGCCCTGGGGCTGCGCGCCATCCGCTACTGCCTGAAGCACCGCGAGGTCTTTCGGACCCAGCTGAGGGCCATCCTGAAGGCCAGCGTGCTCGGTAACGTGTCCATCATGTTTCCCATGATTTCGGGGCTACAGGAACTGGTCGAGGTCAAGAAGTTCTACCGGGAGGTCCAGGAGGAGATGCACGCGGAAGGCATCTGCTTCCGCGAGGACATGCCCATGGGCATCATGATCGAAGTGCCAAGCGCCGTCATCACCGCCGATTTTCTGGCCCGCGAGGTGGACTTCTTCAGTATCGGCACTAATGACCTCATTCAGTATTCTCTTGGCATCGACCGCACCAACAAGGACGTGTCCTACCTGTACCAGCCCTTGCATCCGGCCATCGTGCGTTCCATCAAATGGGTGGTCGACTCGGCCCACCGGGCCGGTATCGAGGTCTGCCTGTGCGGCGAGCTTGCGGCCGACCCCTTCTGCATCCCGGTACTCATGGGCATGCAGGTCGACTCCATCAGTCTCGGACCCCAGGCCATCCCGGGCATCAAGCGCATCGTCCGGCAGGCCTCAATGGAGGAATGCAATGCCTTGCTGAAGCAGGTCATGGCCAGTCATTCAGTGGCCCGCAACAACAAGCTCGTCCGGGAAATGATCTTCCGACGTTTTCCCGAGGAACTCATGTTCTACTCCTCCCTGGTGGACGACTAGATTTCAACTTCAAGGATTTTTTCATGTGCGCCAAGCCTACAGGCATCAAGATCATCGCGGCCAACCGCAAGGCCCGTCATTTTTTCGAACTGCTCGATTTCATCGAAGCCGGCATCATGCTGACCGGTTCCGAGGTCAAATCCCTGCGTGACGGCAAGGTCAATTTTATGGACGGCTACGTACGCATCACGAACGGCGAGGCATTTCTTTCGGGCGTGCACATATCCACCTACGCCAACGCCGGATATGCCCAGCATGTGCCGGACCGGGAGCGCAAGCTGCTCATGCACCGCCACGAGATAAACTCGCTCAAATCGAAGATGGAGCAGAAAGGCCTGACTCTGGTGCCGACCAAGCTTTATTTCAAGGATGGCAAGATCAAGATCGAGCTGGCCCTGGCCAAGGGCAAGAAGGTTTACGACCGGCGCGAGGACTTGAAGCAGAAAGCCGTGAACCGTGACACCGAGCGGGAAATGAACCGGGCTTGACGCGCGATGGTCATCCCCCGGTGCGTCATCAGGCCGGAGTATTGATGCCGCGCAGGTATTCTTCGACGTTTATACAGGTCATGCCCGCGTCCCTGATGTCCTGGATATTGGCCAGATGGATCTGCGGCGTGCGCGAGGATGAAGCGTCGGTCAGCAGGGTCATGTGATAGCCCAGGCTCAGGCCGTCGAACAGGGTGGTGCGCAGGCAGAAGGGCAACTGCGTGCCGGTCACGGCCAGGTGCGTGACCCCCTTGCGGCGCAGGATCAGGTCGAGCTCTGTGAACATGAACGCGCTGAAGCGTTTTTTGACGATGCGGTACTCGCCCTCGATGGGCTCAAGCCCCGGCGCGATGCGTGCTCCCGGGGTACCGGGTACAACCATGGGCCGCGCCCTCAAAGCCTCCAGACGAGAAATTTCGACGTCGGAGCCGTCGCTGCGATATTCGCGCACGATATGAAAGACCGGTAGGCCAAGGTCTCGAAATGAAGTCAAAACCTTGCGGATGACCGGAATGGTGGCATGGGCCCCGGCCACCTCGCAGGCACCACCGGGCACTGCGAAGTCGTGTTGCATGTCGATGATCAAAAGGGCGTGGTTGTGCTCGTTCATGGCTGCCTTCTTGCGGTTGTCATTGTAAAAAATCTGCCCTAGTGCTTGAGCCCGGAGCATTTGTCCGATTTCTAGCCGGAGCACCCGCCCCCGGCAAGAGGCTCTTTTATCCCCAAGACCAACAAGTCGGGAGTATTCATGATCGGTTATTTGACCAAGAAAATATTCGGTTCCAGAAACGACAGATACCTGAAAACCTTGCAGCCCACGGTCAGCAAGATAAATGCCCTGGAAAAGGAAATGCAGGCTCTCTCCGACGCCGAGATTCCAACCCGCTTTGCAGGGTATCGGGAAGAAGTGGCCGGCGGACGCGAGCTTGATACCGTGCTGCCCGAAGTTTTCGCCCTGACCCGTGAGGCCAGTCGGCGGGTGCTTGGCATGCGCCATTTCGACGTCCAGCTCATGGGCGGCATGATCCTGCATCAGGGCAAGATCGCGGAAATGAAGACCGGTGAAGGCAAGACCCTGGTCGCGACCCTGCCCGTGGTCTTGAACGCCCTGGCCGGCAAGGGCGTGCACGTGGTCACGGTCAACGATTACCTGGCCAAGCGTGACGCGGCCTGGATGGGCCAGCTCTATACGTTCATGGGACTTTCCGTCGGCGTCATCGTGCACGGTCTTTCTGACGCCGAGCGTCAGCAGGCCTACGGCGCGGATGTGACTTACGGCACCAACAACGAGTTCGGATTCGACTATCTGCGCGACAACATGAAGTTCTACAAGCATCAGCTTGTGCAGCGTCCGCTCAATTTCGCCATTGTCGACGAAGTGGACTCCATCCTCATCGACGAAGCCCGTACTCCGCTCATCATTTCGGGACCGGGCGAGAAATCGACTTCGCTCTACGGACGCGTCAACGCCATCATTCCAAAGCTGGACCGGGAGGAGCATTTCACCATCGATGAAAAGGCTCGCACCGTCGTGCTGACCGACGAGGGCGTGGCCTACTGCGAAGAGATCCTGGCTGTGACCAACCTCTTCGACCCGGCCAACATCACCCTGCAGCATCATATTCTGCAGGCCTTGCGCGCCCACTATCTCTTCACCCTGGACGATCATTACATCGTCAAGGACGGGCAGGTGGTCATCGTCGATGAGTTTACCGGCCGGCTCATGCCCGGGCGGCGCTTCAGCGATGGTCTGCATCAGGCTCTGGAGGCCAAGGAAGGGGTCAAGGTCGAGGCCGAGAACCAGACCCTGGCCAGCATCACCTTCCAGAATTTCTTCCGCATGTACCGCAAACTGTCCGGCATGACCGGTACGGCCGATACCGAAGCCGTTGAATTCCAGCAGATCTACGGGCTGGAAGTCGTGGTTGCCCCGCCTAACAAGCAGATGGTGCGCAAGGATTTTCCCGACGTGATCCTGAAGACCCAGGCCGAGAAATTCGGCGCCATCGTAGAGGAGATCAAGGGCCTGCATGCCAAGGGCCAGCCGGTTCTGGTCGGTACCACTTCCATCGAGAAGTCCGAATACATCGCCTCCCTGCTCAAGAAGAAAGGTGTCCCGCATGAAGTCCTGAACGCCAAGTACCACGAGAAGGAAGCCGAGATCGTGGCCATGGCCGGTCAGAAAGGCCGTGTGACCATCGCCACCAACATGGCCGGCCGCGGCACTGACATCGTTCTTGGAGAAGGCGTGCGCGAGCTTGGCGGCCTGCACATCCTGGGCTCCGAACGCCACGAAAGCCGACGTATCGACAATCAGTTGCGCGGCCGCGCCGGACGTCAGGGCGACCCCGGTTCCTCGCGCTTTTATCTGGCTCTGGACGATACGCTCATGCGTCTCTTCGGTTCCGAGCGCATTGCCGGAATCATGGAAAAGCTGGGTCTTGAAGATGGTCAGACCATCGAGAATCCTCTCATTTCCCGGTCCATCGAAAACGCTCAGAAGCGTGTCGAAGGGCACAACTTTGAAATCCGCAAACAGCTCATCGACTACGACAACGTCATGAACCAGCAGCGAGAGGTCATCTATTCCCTGCGTCGCGAGTTCATGATCGCAGAAGACCTGCAGCCTACGGTGGAAGAGTTTGTCGACGATCTTCTCTCTCAGGTCTACGAGCCGCTTGAAAACAGAAAGGGCCACACTGAATCCCCTGAAGAGATCCAGGGCATGATCCGCTCCAAGCTGGACGAGGTCTTCGCCATGGAGCGCATGGCTCCGGGCGGAAAATTCATGGCCAAGGACGAGGCGCGGACCGCGATTTTCTCCGTGCTTGAAGAGCATCGCGCTCTCGCTCCTGATCAGTATCAGGAAATCCTGCGCTTTTTCCTGCTCGATGCGCTTGATCGCAACTGGAAAGACCATCTGTTGCAGATGGACTACCTGAAAGAAGGCATCGGTCTTAGAGGATACGCCCAGCGTGATCCCAAGCAGGAGTACAAGCGTGAAGGCTTCGAGCTGTTCGAGGATCTCATCTTCCGCATCCGCGAAAACACCATGAAGGCGCTCACCCACCTGCGCATCGAGGCGGTCAAGCAGGAGGAGCTCAAGCACGAGGAGCAGGAAGACGTGAAATATGTCGGCGGCAACGAGCCCGCAGACAAGAAGCCGGACACGGTGCGCCGGGTCGACCCCAAGGTCGGCCGAAACGACCCCTGCCCATGCGGCAGTGGTCAGAAGTACAAGAAATGTTGCGGTAAGCTGGCCTGATCAGAAAACCCCGGTGAGAGCCGGGGTTTTTTGTTTGTGGGGGCGCGATGATAGCGCCAAAGGGCGAGAAACGCGGCTCACCGTAGGGGCAGGCCCCCGTGCCTGCCCGTTTTCGGGTCGCAGGGTGCAGGCCGGGCACGGGTAGGGCGGCCATGGGTAGGGCGGCTACGGGTAGGGCGGCTACGGGTAGGGCGGCCACGGGTAGGGCGGCCACGGGGGGCCGCCCCTACGATTGTGGGGTGAAAATAAAAACGGCGCATGCCGGGAAATTCCCGGCATGCGCCGTTTAACGTCGTTTTTCTGAGCTCTTTTACTTGCCCATCCAGCCCTTCACGGTCTCTGGATATTCCTTCAGGAAACGCTGGGCGTTTTCTTCCGGGCTTCCGCCTTCCTGGTTCCAGGCCATGACCATCTGCAGCTGGGCCGGGGAATCCCACTTGAAGTTGGAGAAGAAGGCATGAACTTCAGGCATGTCCTTGTCCAGACCCTTGCGCACGATGGCCTCGATCTGCTCTTCGCCGCCCAGGATGCCCTTGGGGTCTTCCAGGTACTTGAGTTCCCATTTGCCGAACATCCAATGCGGGGACCACGCGGTGACGACCACCCATTCCTCGTTCTTGATGGCATTGGCCAGGGCCGCAGTCATGGTCGCGCCACTGCCTTCCATCAGTTCCAGCTTGTCCAGCTTGTAGTCGGCAATGACCTGCTCGGACAGCTTCATGAGGCCGGCGCCCGGGTCGATGCCGATGATCTTGCCGTTGAACTTGTCGGCGTTGGCGTTCAGCTCCTCAATGGAGTTGATGGTCACGTACGCAGGTACGGCCCAGCCGAGCTTGGCACCGCCGGAGACCACGGACACCTTTTCGACCTTGTCCTTGACCTTGGCATAGTAGTCGGCGTGGGTCACGGGCAGCCAGGCGGTGACCATGGCGTCAACGTCGCCGGTTCCCAGGGCCTGCCACATGGCCGCCGCTGCGACCGCAAGGGTTTCGACTTCATAGCCCATCTCTTCCAGGGCGGCCTTGGCGACCGTGGTGCTGGCCGTGGCGCAGTCCCATTCGACGTAAGCGATACGGACTTTGCCCTTGGCAGCCAGGGCAGGCTGAATCAAGAGCATCAGACACGCGATGGTAAGTAGAATTTTTTTCACAGGTAACTCCTTTGTTTTAGTTTTCTTTTCGGGTGCCAAGCTTCTGCAGCACCCGATCCAGGATCATGGCCACGATGACGATGGCTATGCCTGCCTCGAATCCTCGTCCCATCTGCAGACGCTGGATGGCTTTCCAAACCTCGCCGCCCAGACCCTTGGCGCCGATCATGGACGCGATGACGACCATGGACAGGGCCAGCATGACCGTCTGGTTGATGCCGGCCATGATGGTCGGTGCGGCCAGGGGCAGGTCCAATTTGTACAGTCGCTGCATGCGCGTTGCGCCGAAAGCGGTGGAACATTCCACAAGTTCCGCGGGAATCTGGCGGATTCCAAGGCATGTGAAGCGGATTGCCGGAGGCATTGAAAATATGACCGTGGAAAAAATAGCCGCTGTCTTGCCAAGCCCGAAAAAGGGGATGGCCGGGATCAGGTAGACGAAGGCCGGCATGGTCTGCATCACGTCGAGGACGGGCATGACCACCTTGTATGTGTTTTTACTGATGGCCGCGCAGATGCCCAGCGGTACGCCGATGGCGATGGCGCAGAGCGTGGCGACCAGGACCAGGGCGATGGTGCTGACCGTGGCGGTCCAAAGTCCCATGTTCCAGATCAGCGCAAGGCCAAGAGCGCTGCCCAAGGTGAGTTTGCGCTCCTTGGTCAGGAACCATACGCAGGCACCCACCAACACGATGAAAATCGGGATGGGGATGAGCAGCAGGCCGCTTTCCATGGCTCCCAGCATAGTCTCGACCACCTCGGCGCTGGCTTTGGTGATAAAGGACAAGTGTTCGACCAGAAAGTCGATGCCCGTCTCGATGACTTCGCCTACCGGCAGTTTGTACTCGTTCATGCGGCACCTCCTCTTTCAGCCAGTGCTGCGACCAGAGTGCCGCGCACAATGACCCCCTTGAACTTGTTTGCTTCGTCGACCACGGCCAGCGGGTAAGGCAGATCGGCCATTATGCTGAAGAGATCATGAGCCGCAGTGTCCGGGAAAACGGTCTTGATATCCGTGCAGATGGCTTCGGTCAGGCTTGCCTCGCCGCGTTGCGCCAGGATGGCCGCGGCGTCGGCGGAGACGATCCCGACCAGTCGGTGCGTGTGGTCCACCACGAAGAGGTGGGCTATGTTGTGCTTGCGCATCTTGCGCAGGGCCGCACGGGGCCCGTCGGTGCGCAGATAGGCCACGGCCTCGCTGTGTTTCATGACGGATTCGGCGGTCAGGACCTTGGTGATGTCCACGTCCTCGACAAAGCGCGCCACATAATCGTCGGCGGGGTGAGTCAGGATTTCTTCCGGAGATCCGATCTGCACTATGGCGCCGTCCTTCATCAGAATGATGCGGTCGCCGAGTTTCAGGGCTTCGTCCAGATCATGCGATATGAAGACGATGGTTTTTTGCATCCGTTCCTGCAGGCTGATCAGTTCATCCTGCATGTCGCGGCGGATGAGAGGGTCGAGCGCACTGAAAGCTTCGTCCATGAGCAGGATGTCGGGACTCAGGGCCAGCGCACGGGCAAGGCCTACGCGCTGCTGCATACCGCCGGACAGTTGGCGCGGATATGATGCGCCCCATCCATCAAGGCCGACCAGGGAAAGTGCCTCATCGGCCAGCTTCAGCCGCTGTTCTTTGTCCATGCCCTGAATTTCAAGGCCAAGGGCCGCGTTTTCGAGCACGGTACGGTGCGGAAAGAGGGCGAAATTCTGAAAGACCATGCCCATCTTGCGCTGCCGCAACTGCCGCAGCTCGTCTTCGCCCATGGTCAGGACATCGCGTCCGTCGATAAGGATCTTGCCCGCAGTGGGAGTGATCAGACGGTTCAGGCAGCGCACCAGAGTGGATTTGCCACTGCCGGACAAACCCATGATAACCACGATCTCACCTTCATGCACTTCGAAGGTGGCATTGTTGACACCCACGCCGTGCTTGGTGGCGGCCATGATGTCGTCCTTGCTTTTGCCTTCGGACAGCATCTGCAGCGCTTTCTTCGGGTTGGGGCCAAAAATTTTGTACAGACCTTCAACATATATTTTTGCCATTAAGTCTCCTTGGCTCAAGTTATTGAAACGCGCTTTCTTGCGCGCCTTTTTGAAGCATTGGATAGACTAGGGGAATAAAGCGAGAGATCAAGGGGATGGAGCAGGGATGTATCGGGTATGTCTGGATACCCGATATGTCAGAAGGGAGGATGCTGTTGCACGAAGGCGGAAAGGGAGATCGGGCCGCCTTTAAGCCCGAGCTTGCGGCGGATGTTCTTGCGGTGTGTCTGCAGGGTTTCAAAGGAGATGCCGAGCTCCTCGGCGATGGCCCTGCCTTGCCAACTCTGCTGGATGAGACGGCAGATGTCCATTTCGCGGGGGGTGAGCCTGGCAAAGAGATTCGCTGATTCCGGAGCGGTTACGCCCATGTCCGCGATCTTTTCTTCCAGGGCGGACCTGTACGCTTGGCGCACCAGGGGGGAGTCCTCGAGGGCGATACGTTCCACTGTGGGCAGAACCTCTTCGCGGACCTGCTGCACGAGTTCGTCTTTGAGTTCCTGACGCTCTTCTTCAACATTGCGCAGGACCTGTTTCAGGGCTGTGTTCATGTCTGCGACGGCCAGCCGGCTCTGGGCCAAGTCGCGTTCGAGGGCGATTCGTCCACGCAGGTCGCGCATCATGAATTGGAACAGACGCACTCCCCCCACGCTCAGGCATCGAACACCCAGCTTGACAGGTGTTTCCTGACCGTCCGAGCTCAAGACCGCGAGTGAACCGCGCCAAGATCCGCCATTTTTCAGGGATCTGGCCGAGGCAAGGACCCGCGCTTCGTCCACGGTGCGCAGGATGCGCCGGAACGTGGTTCCGGCCAGCGGTTCTTCTCCCTTGCCGTACAGGGAGTGGGCTTTGCGGTTGGCCGCGAGGATGTTGAATTGTTCATCCGTGAGCAAGATCGCATCACGCGCGTCGTTGAAAACGGCATTGAAAACGGCATAGTCCAGCGTGGCGGCCGAGGGTTCGGGATTGTCGGCGGCGAGGATGCCGAGCTGTGAGGAGATTCTCACGGTGGCCAGAAGACCACCCTCGGGCGCAAGGCTTTTGGGTAGCTGCATGATGCGCAGGCTTATGGGCTGGCCCGATGGCCCGGTCAGAGTATGGGTGGTTTCAGGAGAAAGGCGGGCCTTCAGAAGATCCCCGCCCGGGCAGTCAATACCCAGCGCGTTGCACAGGGACGTGCCGGGAGAGAGGTCCCATTCCTCGAATTCTCCTGCGTGTGCTTCGACGACGCGCCCTTTGGCGTCGCACAAGAAGAATACCGTTGGCATTGGCGAATCCTGGAGTTTTCTGCCGTCGCTTTGTCAGGCATGGGCCCGTACGGACGCGGCGCAATTTACGATCCGCCAAAGGCTAGAGGATGCCGGAAAAAAACACAACAGGCGCAAGCGGTTATTGCGGAGTTTGATTTATGGGTACCTCCAGGGCATCTCTTGCCGCTCTTGCCTTGGAGAAGCGCTTTTGGGCTGCGTCAAAAAGATGCACTCTATTTGCTCAGGAAGTTGGCGTTCTGCAGCCCCACCTCGGTCAGCCTGTATTCTTCGAGCTTTCTGTAAAGGGTCTTGCGCCCGATACCAAGCACCTGCGCTGCGCGGGACTTGTTGCCCTGCACGGCATGCATGACCATGCTGATGTGTGATCGTTCCAGCTCTTCGAGGGTTGAAAATCCTTTTTCGCGAGGATTCTGGCAGCTCTTCTGGCAAAATGGCAGTGCCTGAACATTGATGATATTGTTCTCGGCCAGGATCATCCCCCGCTCGATGATATTCTTGAGTTCGCGCACATTCCCGGGCCAGGGGTTGTCCATGAGCTGCTGCATGGCGCGGGGCGATATCTTGTATTCCTGGCCGTCCTTGGCCAGGGACATGAGAAAGTACTCGACGAGAGCCGGTATGTCTTCGCGCCGTTCGCGCAGTGGCGGCAGCTCGATGGCGAAGACATTGATGCGGTGGTAGAAGGCGTCGTGAAAGCGCCCCATTTCGACTTCCTTGGCCAGGTCCTTGTTGGTCGCAAAAACGAAACGCACGTCCACGCAACGTTCCTCCTTGTCGCCCACCCGCCTGAAATGCTGGGTTTCAAGCACGCGCAGAAGCGCGCCCTGCAGCTCCAGTGTCAGTTCGCCCACTTCGTCGAAAAAGAGGGTGGCCTTGTGTGCCAGGGACAAAAGGCCGTCATGGCTGCGTTCCGCACCGGTGAAGGCGCCCTTGCAGTACCCAAACAGTTCGCTCCTGAGCAGTTCCTTGTCGAAGGTGCCGCAGTTCTTGATTATGAGCGGTTGTCCCGCGCGCTTGCTCTTGGCGTGCAGGGCCGCCGCAGCCACGTTCTTGCCCGTGCCGCTTTCCCCGGTCAGCAGGACCGGCACGTCCGTGGGCGCGGCTTTTTCGATGAGATATCGGACCTGCTGCACGGATTTGGAGTGTCCGATGAATTTGGGCATGGACTTGTGTTCTGAATTATGGCGCAGGAGCTCGTTTTCCCTCTGGAGACGGACTCTCTGGTAGGCCTTTTCGATGACCTGTTCCATGCGATCCAGGGAGAAGGGCTTGGTAATGTAATCGTAAGCCCCGTTCTTCATGGCTTCCACGGCATTGTCCACGTCGGCGTAGCCGGTGATGAGGATGATGGCCACGTTGGGTACGGTCTCGAGCAGCTTGGTCATCAGCTCAAGTCCGTTGGCGTCGGGCAGTCGTATGTCGAGGATGATGATGTCGTAATAATGTTTGTGCAGGTGCTCGAAGGCCTCCTTGGCGCTGCCCACGGTGTGGATGGTGCGGCCGGGCGAGGCCAGTTCGCGGGAGAAGAGCTTGCGTATATTGGATTCGTCATCAACGACGAGAATTTCTATGGAGTTGAAGATGCTCATGTATTCAGTTCCTTGTTGTTTGCTGAAAATCCGGTCGGGAGCATGACCCGGAAGACGGAACCCTTGCCGGGTTCGCTGCAGACGTGGATTTCTCCGCCGTGCATTTTAATGATATTGTAGCAGATGGACAGGCCAATGCCGATACTGTGCCCTTTGGTCTTTGTGGTGAAGAATGGGATGAAGAGTTTATCCAGTGTTTCCGGAGGGATGCCCTGTCCGGTGTCCTCGACGATCAGTGCCGCGCGTTCAGCGTTGTCCATGCTGGTGCGGATGGTGATGCTTCCCTTGGCTTCGATGGCATCCATGGCGTTCAGCACGAGGTTCAAAAGGACCTGCTTGAGTTCGCCCTGCGCGCCCCGGATGGTCACGGGGTGAGGGCTCAGGTCCTGATGCAGGGTTATGCCCGGATGCAACTTGATCTGGTGATGCAGAATCTTGAGGGAACCCGTGACGAGAGAATTTAGATCTATAGTATTGAATTTACAGGTTTTTTGGCTACTGAAGGAGAGCAGGTTGCCGACGATGTCCCGGCAGCGGTTGCATTCTTCCAGGATGGTGGTCGTGTAGTCCGTGAAATCCTCGAGGATGCTCTGCTCCTTGTCCAGCAGGGTGCCAAGATAAGGCAGGCGACGCTTCAAAGCCTCGGAAAATCCGCTGATGGCCGCCAGGGGATTATTGATCTCATGAGCCACGCCTGCGGCCAGCAGTCCGATGGTGGCCATTTTCTCGGCCTGATAATATTTGGCCTGATATTCTTTTTCCATGGTCACGTCGCGCTTCGAGACCAGGATCGTGCGCACCTGGCTCTTGTCGTCAAACATGGGAGAGGCCACAACCTCGAAGTGGAGGCTGCGATCCGGCCGATGGTCGATATATGATGCCCGGTCGGGCTTTCCGGTTTGCAGAGCCGTGCGCAGGGGACAGACTTGGCAAGGCTCTGAGCCTCCCCGGAAAACCTGGTAACAGAAGAGGCCTTCCGGGTGGGATATATCGAAATAGTCGTGGAAGACCTTGTTGACGTAAACAATGCGATAATCCGTGGAGACCACCGCCAAAAGATCCATGATTCCGTTCAGGATGTCCTGGATTTCCTGTTTTTTCCTTTCAAGCTCCGCATTATACGTCTCAAGCTCTCCCATTTTTTCCTGCACTTCGCGGAAAAAACCGAGCTTGGTATATTCAGGCCCGACGATATCGCTGAGCGTGGTCTTGCCCATCACCAGACCTCCTGGCAGATGCTCAGCAATTCCTCGGCCGTGGCCGGGCGCGGGTTGGTCAGCAGGCAGGCGTCCTTGGTGGCCATCTCGCAGATTTGGGGGAAGGCGGATTCGTCATCCACGATTTCGCGAAAATGAACCGCGGTGCCAAGTTCCAGAAAAATTTCTTTGAGGCGCTTGATGCCTCCTTCCGCCGTTTGCAGGGAGGAGGAAAGGCGCTTGCCGAGCACGATTTCTCCGATGTTCGCCATTTTTGCTTCGCAGGCGGGCAGGTTGTAGCTCATGACCGCCGGGAGCAGCACCGGGTGAACCATTCCGTGCGTGGTATCGAAAAATCCGCCCAGGGAGTGGGCGATGGCATGGCAGGCCCCAAGGCTGGCGTTGCTGAAACTCATTCCTGCCGCAACCGCCGCCATGGAGAGGTTTTCCATGGCAAGGGGATCGCGGGTTTTGAGCGCGGGCTTCAGGTTGTCAAGGATGAGATGCATGGCTTTCAAGGCCTGGGTCTCGGTCAGCGTATGGGCAATGAGCGAGACGTAGGATTCCACGGCATGGGACAGGGCGTCCACGGATGAGGTCACAATGAGGTCGTCGCTGGCGGTGGAGAGCATGTCCGGATCGATGATGGACACGTTGGGCGTCAGGGAGCGGCTGATGAGCGACATTTTAACCTTGCGCGCGACATCGGTGATGATGGCGAATTGGGAAATGTCCGAGCCGCTCCCGGCCGTTGACGGCAGGAAGATCATGGGCGGCAGGGGCCTGATGATGAGGTTAGCTCCCTCGTAGTCCTGAATTATCCCGCCGTTGCTGGCCACGGTGGCCACGCCTTTGGCCATGTCGAGCGGGCTTCCTCCGCCAAGCCCGATGACCACGTCCGCGCCTTCCGCCTTGTAGAGGTCCGCACCGAGGTGCACTTCGTGATCGCGCGGATTGGAGCTGACGTTCGAGTAGTAAACCCACTTCAAGGCCGAAGCCTCAAGGACCTCGATGAGTTTGCCGACCCAGCCGCTGCGTTCGAGGCCCGGATCACTGACCAGGAAGACTTTCTTGGCGCCGAGCTGCAGAGCGTACGAGCCTGTATATTCCATGCTGCCGTGTCCGAAAATGATTTCTGGCAGAGAGAATTTTCTTATATCCATATCTTCTCCTCGCAACGGGGTTGTCTTCATGTTCCGGGATTGGACCCAACTGGTCTTATCAAATCTTCGTGCAAGAACACGACCGCTTGTCTTCGGTTACCCGGTGCGCGATGTTTCTTTGGCGAAGATCTTCAATGTGCTGTAAATAAAAAGAATGTCGAATGCGATGTCGGCATGCTACCCAACATTTAGAGGTCTGGCAAAGGTGCTCTTTTGGGGATCGGGGACACAATGAGTCGTTTTGACCCAGCTTGGCCATAAAGGCCAGGATCAAAGTGATACAAAACGAGGCAGGGGTGGACGGTGTGAGGAGTACGGATACGCCCCCAATGGGAATGCTAATCGTTTATGAATAATAATTCAGACATGTTATATTAAAAAAAACATGTTTTTTCAAGTTTTGAAGCGGTCTGGCCTCATTCTTGCCTTATGGGGAATCACGAGAGTTAATTGAGTGGATTCTATTCGAGTCAAACAATCTTTAGCGAGGTGCAATCATGGCTGTTCAAGAAATGGTGTATGGATTTTTCATTCCCAGCGTTACTCTGATCGGTATTGGTGCTTCCAAGCAGATTCCTGAGAAAATTAAGGCTCTGGGCGGCAGTAAGCCCCTGGTAGTTACTGACAAGGGTATCACTGGCTGCGGCCTGACCAAGCAGATCACCGACCTGCTGGACGCCGCTGGAATGAAGTATGAAGTATACGACGAAACCATTCCGAACCCCACTGACAACAACGTCCACGCCGGTGTTGACGTTTACAAGAAAACCAAGTGCGACTCTCTGATCTCCCTGGGCGGCGGTAGCTCGCATGACTGCGGCAAGGGTATCGGCCTTGTTGTTGCCAACGGCGGCAAGATTCACGACTTCGAAGGCGTTGACAAGTCCACCAAGCCCATGCCTCCATATCTGGCCGTCAACACCACTGCCGGCACCGCCTCTGAAATGACTCGTTTCTGTATCATCACCGATACCTCCCGCAAGGTGAAGATGGCCATCGTTGATTGGCGCGTCACCCCCGGTATCGCCATCGACGATCCGATGCTGATGGTCGGCATGCCCCCGGCGCTGACTGCCGCTACCGGCATGGACGCCCTGACCCACGCCGTGGAAGCCTATGTTTCCACCATCGCTACCCCCATGACCGACGCCTGCGCCCAGAAGGCCATCGAACTGATCGCCAAGTACCTGCGCAAAGCCGTTGCCAATGGCAAGGACATCGAAGCCCGTGAAGGCATGTGTTTCGCACAGTACCTGGCCGGTATGGCTTTCAACAATGCCAGCCTCGGTCACGTTCACGCCATGGCTCACCAGTTGGGCGGCTTCTACGACCTGCCGCACGGCGAATGCAACGCTATCCTGCTGCCCCATGTCGAGCGCGCCAACCTGAACGCCAAGCTCGAACGCTTTGTCGACATGGCCAAATTCCTGGGCGAGAATGTTGAAGGCATGTCCCTGCGCGCTGGCGCGGAAAAAGCCCTTGACGCCATCAAGCAGCTGTCCACCGACGTAGGCATTCCTTCCGGCCTGATCGAACTGGGCAAGCGTTATGGCAAGGACGTCAAGAAGGAAGACATCGCCATCATGACCGGCAACGCTCAGAAAGATGCTTGCGGTTTCACCAACCCCGTCTGCCTGAGAGACGCCGATGTGGCCCGCATTTACGAGGCTGCCCTGTAATTGATAATTGCGCGCCGGCTGTCCGGCGCGCTTTTTTTTCCAGATAACGGAGGTCCGCATGTGGTTTGACGATGCTTCGCTGCTTTCCTTGGAAGAGGTTGATTGGAAAGTCGGCCTTGAGCGCGATGAGGTCGGGGCCACGGTGCGCGATGAAGATTTCCTGGAAACGGCCAGATTCGACGAAACGTGGTGCGCGGGTCTGCGTCCTTGAGACGGACTGCGCATGCAAGCCGGGTCATTCTGACCCGGACCCGAAGCGTGAGACTGCCGTAATTGTATGATGCCAGTAACTGGGGCAGGGTTGAGAGGTGGCATTCCTCCCAATCCTGCCCTTTTTTTTGTTTTATGTCTTGAGGGGCATGATTGTATGTCCTTCGCAAACTTCTTACCCGATTTGCTGATCAAGGAGTCTTCATGAAAATCCTACGCATCAATACCAGGACCAAGAGCTTCAAGTTTGAAGAGCTCGGCGAGTTGGCCGGTCTGGGAGGTCGCGCCCTGACCTCAAGAGTGGTCAACAAGGAAGTCCCGGCAAACTGTCATCCGCTTTCCGCCGAAAACAAGCTGATTTTCGCGGCCGGCGTGCTCGCCCCGACCAATGCTGCCAACTCCGGCCGCATCTCCGTCGGTGCCAAGTCGCCC